>JAFGRR010000470.1 GCA_016935035.1 Phycisphaerae bacterium
CTTCAAGCCGCGGGTGTATGTTCAACGCGTACTCATAGTACTCCAGAGCACGCGGGAGCAAACCCCGATCGAGATAAACCTGGCCCAGTCCCTGGGCGGCGGCGAAGTGGTACGGGTTCAGACGCAAAGCCTGGCGATACGACTGCAACGCCTGGCAGGAGCAGTCCGTCAGGACAGACGTCAGGCCACGCTGATGATGGGCCTCGGCGTACTCCGGCTCAGCCAAGGCCAGCACGTCCAGCAATCGCCTCGCCTCGCTATAGTCCTCGGCACTCATCCGGTCGACCGCCCGCCGCAGCATGCGGCGTCCCCACTCGCTGCCGGCGCGCATCCAGATCTGCCACAGACTGGTTTCCGCCGACGCCCACAGCGCTTCGCGTGAATCGTGGAGCATGCTGGCGACGTAGCGGCAATGCCGCATCGCGCCAGTCAGGCCGAGACAGACAACCGCGGCGCGGGCAACCTCGATGTCGGGCGATATCAGCAGAGCCACCAGCCGATCCGGGGGCCAATCGCACTGTAGGGCACGCAGGACTTCCTGACCGTTGTTGGTCGCCAGCAGCGGACCAACCGTTTCGAGGAAGTGACTCGGTGCCGGGCTGGCCATGCTCAACGGATCTCCAATGCAGACGTGGGTTCCACGACGCTATACCAACGCGCGGAGACAAACGTGCCACCCCGGGGGCCCATACTGCTTCGGGTCGCTATCAGTACTCGCTAGTGGCGTTCGCTCCGCTTAATCGTAGGCACCCGCTCGCGCGTACGTCAAATCGGGCCCGGAACTGACATGTGGTGGGGGGGAGAGCCTCCCGGCCACAACCCGTTGGCTTCAAGCCAAGGGAGCGGCCCAATGGATGGTAATCGACTCGCCCGGGCTGATCCGGCCCGGCCGCGTTTTGTTCGTATGCTGCCTTGCGACCGGACCACGCAGCCCGACGCTCGGGCATCCGCCGGTGACATACGAAAACGGGCGGCTTGCGCCGCCCGTTATATGTTGCTATGCCGTAAGTAAGACGCCTCAGTGCACCGGTCTGGCCACCAGCGCGTCGCTCTCGAACACGGCACGGAGTTTGAGCAGAGCCTTGTTCTGTATCTGGCGCACGCGTTCTTTTGTCACACCGATCATCTCACCGACCTGCTCCAGCGTCTTGTAGTCGGTCGGGATCTCTGTGCCGTCGATGTCCAGCGAGAAACGGGCGTTGATGACTGTTTGTTCAACCGGGCTCAGGCGAGCGCCGTTTTGGCCGAGGATAGACTTCAGTTCCTCGACACAATCTTCCTCGATCGTGGCTCGACGGCGATCCGCAGCGTCGCCCTTCTCCAGCGTCGGATCGAACTCCACCGGGAAGTGGCCGCGATAGCGCGCCGTCCGCGCCGCCACCCGCGCGAAACTCTTCAGGATCGACCGGCAGGCGTACGTGCTGAATTTGAACCCGCGGGCGCAGTCAAACTTGTCAACGGCGCGGAGCAGAGCGAGATTGCCCTCGCTGATCAGGTCAGCGAAGTCGACGCCGGTGATCTTCATCCGTTTGACCATCGCCAGCACCAGCGGCACGTTCATCCGCACGATTTCATTGCGGATGTTCATCACCGCGTGCTGCCACTTCAGCAGATCCCTGGCGACCTCGCCGGTCAGCCGCTGGCTCTTGGATTGCCGCAGAATCTCGTAAACGCGATGGCGAGCGTAGTTCAGCCGCAGGAAGATGTGACGCTCATCGTCGATTTCGAGCATGTTATCCGCAGTGACCGCGAAGACATCGACACTGCTGTCGTCGTTCGCGGCGTGGCGTTCGGCGGCCCTCTCGCTGGGAGGCGGCCCCATCAGCGTTTGCTCGGCATCGGTCAGTTCGAAGACGGGGTTGTAGACGCACTCGGCTGTTTCGGTCAGACAGCGTTCCAGCAGGAAGCGTTCGGCTTCCGGCAAACGTTCGAGTACGTCGGCTCCCGGCGGCTTCGCCTTTGGCTCCAGTTTGCGGACCGGGGATCCGCTCTGTGGCTCGGTCATGGGCAGCATGGATTTCCTCTTCTTTCCAACCGCGTTCCCTATCGCGGCCTCCTCAACAGGCGCAATACAGCCACCACGTTGACATGGTCATTCAATGGGAGCGCGCGCAAGCGAGCGCACCAATACATGTTGTCAGGAGTCGTCGTCCGGCTAGGGGGGAGCCATCCTGCTAAGTCGCCGGACACGACACTATGGGGAGCCTTACTCAAGAAGTATAACGTACGCCGACCAACGCGGCAAGGCATGCGCCGAAAATGCACGGGCAAATCGGGCCAAATCAGGCCAGATACCCGTAAAAGCTTTAATGACAAGCTCCTACGCTGAGTGACCTATCCGAAAGCACATATCGACAGGCCCGAACACACGCCTAACTGATGCGCGGTCACGCTCAAGGACATACAACGCTCCCGATCGGGCGTCCAGACTTCGATACCAAGCTCGCGCGAACGGCCTCAGTCGTAAGTCCGGCGCCGGGCAGGTCGTTAGCTCTGGTGCGGGCGCGGCGGCGGCGGTATCTCGATCGGCCCGAACCGGTCCTCATGAGCCTTCATCGTCTGCTGCAACGCCAGCATCAGACGTTTCGCGTTAGGCGGCATCATGATTACCCGGTGAGACAGCGAGACCACCGGCTCCTGCTGCCCGGGCATCGGTGTGTTGGCCCCAACGTACAGCACAACTTCGTCGGCCGACCCGGCCAGCGCCACGAAGTTCGCATAGACCGATTCCATCTTCGATGTGTCGAAGCGGACACGCTGCTGCTGCGGCTGCTGGGGTTGGGAATCGTCTTCGCCATAAATCATCACAAATCCTCCGTCGCCAGTGGGGGCAGATTGCATCCCCCACGGCAGTGTACCCTCCCTATAGCGCCGCTACAACGAGACGTTGGCCGCTGCTTTGGGGGCCACGACCATTGCCGGTGGCAGCGCCGGCCATCGACGCAAGCAGTCGATTGCCGTGCTAGCCGTTCAGGGCATCCAGAGCCTTGAGCTTGTCCTCGCGCGGGGCATCGGCGGCGAAGCCTAGCCACCCGGACGCAACCTGTTTGAGCAGGTCATGCAAGCGGCGTTCGGCGGCGGCATCTGGTGGCTCGGCGGTGACAATGGCACGCAGCCGTTCACGCAGGGCCGGCACACTCCGGACACCCAGCGCGACGATGCCATCCTTGGCCGCCTGATCCTCGGGGTTCGCGTCCAGCGCCGCCAGCCACTCATTCACACGTCGCGCGTCCACCTCAGCCAGGACCGCTACTGCCTTGCCTGTCATTTCCTCGATACTGCGCACCACGCCCTCCGGCCATGCGATCGGCGGCACATCGTGCAGCAACACCAGCGCAGCCACGGTCTGCTCAGCATGCTCGGGCACCAGACGCTGTTCGAGTGTCTCGCGCAAGCCATCCCAAACAGCCTGGCCGTTGAGTGGCGGATTCAGCGCCCGTATGCCCTCGGCCAGCACATCCGTGTAGCGCCCGTTCAGCAGCGCTAAGCGGATCAACTCGGCCGCGACCGCGGGCGCCTCGGTGGCGCCGGCCTGATGCAGGTTAAGCAGCGCGCCATCGAAACTCGTCAACGCCGCGTCGATCTCGCCCAGGTCAACCTGCTGCCGGGCAATGCGAGCCTGGACCAACCCCAGCGGTGCGCGCGTCTCGGGCGTCTTCAACTGCTGCGCTTCAAGTTCGAGCAGTTGAATGGCACGCCGCGCACGGCTGGCACCATCCTCCGGGAGCTGCGCCATCCAGCGTTCGATGTCCTGGATTGGCCGTCGTCCGAGTGCGCGGCAGGCTCCGTCCCAGGCAGATTGCCGGATGGCCTCGTCAGACTCCTGGCTGGTGGCCAGCCGGCCGAAGAGCGCTTGCACCACGCCGTCGTCCGCCCCCTTGGCCGCCCAACGCGCCAACAGTTCGACCGCCTGACGGCGTACCAGCACATCCGGGTCGGCGGTCGCCGTGACCAGCGCCGCCGTCGCACTTGCATCGTCAAGCACTGCCAAGCCGCGGACCGCCGCCTGACGCACGCCCACTGATTCGCGCGCGTCGAGTGCGGCGACGAAGACGGGCAGAAACTGCGGATCAGCGACGCGGCTCATCGCCCACAGCGTGCGCTCGCGCTTCACGATCTCGCCCGCCGGACAGCGATCAAGTACTTTCAGCAGCGTCTGCACGACGCGTGGCCGCGACGCCGCGTCGATCTGTTCACGCTCGGCAAGACGACCGAGGGTCGTGAGTATCTCGCTCTCCAGCCGGCCGTCGGGACGCTCGAGTTGATCGAGCATCGGCGCAACGGCGCCGGCGTTGCCCACATAACCCAGGCCATTGACTAGTGCTATGCGCACCTCGGCGTGTCGCTCTTTCGCCAGCATCGCCAAGAGGCCGTCGCCGTCCGCCGGATCACGCTGCGCCACCACCGCCCGTACCGCCGCTGCCCGTACCGCCGCCTCCGATGTGGACAGCAGGCCGCGCACGCTGGCATTGACCTCCGGCGGGATGCTCTTGCCGTCGGCGAGTTGTGCCTCGACCAGTTCCAGGCCCAGAAGCTGCACGGTGGTCAGCGGGTCCTTGAGATAGCTCGCCAGTATGACTGGACGCTCGGCATCGGGCGTGCGCTGATATGCGGTTCGCAACGCCTTCGCCAGGCGCGTCTCGAGCGCGCCGAGTTGCTGGCGGTTCTGGCGGACAAGGGCCACAAGTCGGTGAATCTGGTGCTGTTGCCATTCCGCCGGCGGCAGATCACGCTCGGAGACCCACCAAGTTCGAGCCGTGTCGGCATCGCCCTCGAACGACATCCCGGTCGCCCGTTCGAGCGTGGCCAGCGCGCACTCTCGCAACGTCGATTCGGGCGCATCGAGCCATTCGACAAGCAGCGCCACGGTTGAACGCCGCGCCAAACGCCCGAGCGTCTCGATGACGAGCGTGCGTGTGGACAGGGGTTGTTCGGTGTCGGCGACAAAGGCGCGCAATCGATCGAGGCCGCTGTCGTCCGGGTACATCGCCAGCGCCGTCGCCGCAGCCATCCGCGCATCTTCATCCGACGATGACAGGATTTTCACGAACGGATCGACGAACCGCGGATCAAGATGATGGGGTTCGGCGGCGAGAACTTCCGCGATCGCGGTCTGCGCGGGCAGATTGGCACCATCCAAGATCGCCAGTAGGCGCGTCTGAATCTGCGCCCGAGGCTCAATCAGGAGCAATTCGTGCACTCCGGTGCGGCGGGCAGCAGGCGAATTCTGCCCCTCGATCAAGGCGATCAGGCGTTCAATCCGCTCGGTGTCGGTGCCGGCCGGTCCGGCGGACTCCGCGACGGCCGGCTGGGTCGTGGCCGGCTGCGACGCCGCCGGCTGCGCGCCGGCTCCGACGCTGACACTTATTGACAGGAGTATGCCGAGTATGCGTAGCTGTCCGTTGGACATCGTCACGATCGCTGTTAGCGGTTCCGCGTGTACTAGACCCGGCCAGAAAGCCAGGGTTAGGGCGCCCCCTCATGCCTACGCAAAAGCCGAAGCCCGGGTTCAGAAGTATTATAAGTCACGGGGCATAGAACCACGAGCCCCCAGGACAGCGAAATGAAGGCATGTCTGCACGTCGCTCAGCGCTGCGGTTGCCGGATGGAGCGCAATATGTGCCGACATGTCGCGCTCGGGCTCTTGAAGCGATGGTGCGAGCCTGCCGATTGAAGTTAGTGTCCACGCGGAACGGGTTGATTCGCACCCGCCGGTTCCGTATGCTGACACACCTGTACAAGACCAACGACCCCAAGAGGGAACGAGAGCCATGAGACGAATCAGCCTGATCGCATCCGCGTTGCTCCTGGCCGTAACACTGACCGCGCCGACCGCGAATGCGGGCTTCTGGGGCAACGTTTACCAAGCGCTTGATTTCGCATCCACGCCCAGCGGCTACCCACTGAGCTACACCGGCGATGGCTTGGCGGTATATGGGAACCGTCAGGGTCGCCTGCGCATTCTGCCTGACAAGGTCGGCAACGGCTACACGCTGGAGTTCGACCGTGTCTTCGGAACCGACACGCGCGGCCAGCCCGAGGTGCTCGACTTCGGCCCGCTGGAGGTTGAGCTGTCCGGCGCCGTGCAGTCCACCATGAGCTACACGAACAACGGCTACCTGATAGGCAACGGGCAGTGGTTCGTCAGCGGACTGAACTACCGCGTCAGCCTGGACGCCGGCGGAGTGGATGCCACGGTCAGCGGCACGTTGAATGTATCGAATACGCTTCAGCTAGATCAGTTCGGCTTTTACGAGGCCACCATCAACGTCGCGAACGACGGATCGACCCTGAGCGTCGAAGACCTCTCGGACGTCGTGACTGACGAGGAATTGGACTTCGACATCGGCCCGGTCACCGTCAAGGGTAATGTCTTCCTCGATGCCGTCATCCTCGGGCTCAGCGCCCTGGGCGTGGACACCACCGGTCTCCAAGAGTTCTCGGGATTGTCGGCGGTGGACCAGGTGGCCCAGGCCCTTCAGGACAATATCAACACTCAGTCGCTCGTCGCTGGTGTTCAGATCACCGCGCCGGATGATTTCGTCGGCCCGATCAACCCGGCCATAACAGGCCTGGACTTCAGTGGCACCGGCGATTCGGCGCTGCTCGCCCCGTCGGCCGATGGGCTGGTCGCTCCTGAGCCGGCCAGCGCGGTGCTGTGCCTGCTGGCACTGGCAATGCTCCGCCGGCGCAACTAGACGCGGCAGCGATATACCGAGACTGACCACGAGGTCGGAGGCACGTGCGCGTGTCGCCGACCTTCTCATTGCGCCGTGGTCGCCCGGCACTGCTGCGCTTAGAATCCCCACTTAAAGGAGGAACATTCGATGAGCATTTCCATAACCGCGATGGCGAACTACTCGGGGATGATGCAGGGCATGGCGGATGGGCCGTGCGTCGACCGCCGCTCGATGTTGAAGACGATGTCGGCCCTGCTGGCCGGCCTGTCACTGAATCCGCTGACGGCGTTTGGCGGCGGTGAGAGTGAGGAGAAACTGCCGTTCCGGATCTCGCTGGCACAGTGGTCGCTGCATCGCGCGCTGTTTGGCGGTCAGCTCGACAACCTGGACTTCGCACGCGTGGCGCGCGAGGACTACGGCATCGAGGCGATCGAGTACGTCAACCAGTTCTTCAAGGACAAGGCGGAAGACGAGGACTACCTCGGGCAGATGAAGAAGCGGGCGGCCGACACCGGCGTGCGCAGCCTGCTCATCATGTGCGATGGCGAGGGCGCACTCGGCGACGCTGACGAGGCGAAGCGCAAGCAGGCGGTTGAGAACCACTACAAGTGGGTGACCGCCGCCAAGTTCCTGGGGTGCCATTCGATTCGCGTCAATGCCCAGAGCAGCGGCAGCGATGAGGAACAGCTCAAGCTGGCGGCGGATGGGTTGCGCCAGCTGGTCGAGTTCGCCGACAAGCACGAGATGAACGTCATCGTCGAGAACCATGGCGGGCTGTCGTCGAACGGGCAGTGGCTGGCGAGCGTGATCAAACGGGTCAATCATCCGCGCTGCGGCACGCTGCCCGACTTTGGCAATTTCAATCTCGGCGGCGACAAGTGGTATGACCGCTACAAGGGCGTCGAGGAGATGATGCCATTCGCGAAGGCTGTCAGCGCCAAGTCACACGAGTTTGACGACGCCGGTAACGAAACGAAGACGGACTACGCGCGCATGCTCAAGATCGTGGTTGCCGCGGGCTATCACGGATTCGTCGGCATCGAGTACGAAGGCAGCAAGCTGAGCGAGCCGGACGGCATTCAAGCGACAAAGAAGCTGCTCGAACGTGTGCGGCTGGATTTGATCAAATAAACACAAGTGAGGTGCGGGGCATCGGGCGTTGGGGGCGATGGGCAGATCGAGGATCTGCCGGGTGCCCCACGGTTTCAACCGTGGGGCACTGATCTGATGAAGACACTTCAGTCCCCCACCCTTGAAAGGGTGGGGCACCCAGCGTAACGGCCGACGAGACGTCGGCCGCTACAACTGGGTTTCGTGCACACTAGAATTTCCAGCCGTCGCGGTATTCCTTGGTTACGTACTGGTTGGCTTCGGGGATATTCGTGAATTCCATCTTCTCGCCGTCCCATTCGAGTCGGCGGGCCATGCGCAGGGCAATGTTGCCGAGCAAAATCGACTCGGTCATCGGGCCGGCGTAAGCGAAATTCGACTTCGGGAAGTCGATCGGCTTCTCGCCGGAGGCGGCCAGAATCCACTCATTCACATGGCCGGGCGAACGTTCGAGCATCTGGGGCGGCTTACCGATTTCCTTCATGCGGGTTTCGGGGATGATGCGCGGGCTCTCGCCGTAGTCGCCCTGCACCATGAGCGTGCCCTTGGTGCCGATGAAGAGGTTACCGGTGGCGGGCATGTTGCGGCCGATTTCGAGGTCCTTGGGGAACTTCGGGCGCAGGCCGCCATCGTACCAGTAAGCTGTGAACGCGCGGCGCTTGCCGTTGCGCGGGAACTCCCACTTGATCGCGCTGGCCTTGGGGAACGAGTCGCCGACCATCGGCGTCGTGGCAACCGGCTCTACCGAACTGGGATGACCGGGGTCGAGGGCCCAGAAGACGCCGTCCATCGTGTGGCAGGCCATGTCACCTAGGGCGCCGGCGCCGAAATCCCACCAGCCGCGCCAGGAGAACGGGTGGTAGGTCTTGTCGTGGTAATCGCGCGGCTTGGCGGGACCGAGCCAGACGTCCCAGTCGAGGGTGGCCGGCACGGGCGACGCCTCCGCGGGAAGCTCGACGCCCTGCGGCCAGACGGGGCGGTCGGTAAAGGTGTGCGTCTCGACGACGTCGCCAATGGCGCCGCTGTTGATCCACTCGTAGATGAGGCGCCAGCCTTCGCTGGCGTGGCCCTGGTTGCCCATCTGGGTGGCGACCTGGTACTTCTTCATGGCCTCGGCCAGTTGGCGCGCCTCCCAGGGCGTGTGCGTCAGGGGCTTCTGCGTGTAGACGTGCTTGCCAAGCTGCATGGCAATCATGGTCGCAGGATAGTGATGGTGGTCCGGCGTGCCGACCATGACGGCGTCGATGTTCTTGTGCTCCTTGTCGAACATCTGACGGTAGTCCTGGTAGGGCTTGGCGTTGGGGTGCATCTCGGCGGCCTTGCCCATGCGCGAGGTATCCACATCGCAATAGCACGGGCAGACGATGTCGAACTCGGAGGCGTGCTCAAGGTGATAGCCGCCGATGCCGCCCGTGCCGATAAACGCGATACGCAGCTTGCCGCCCGGCGGCTTGGGGGCCATGTATGTCCGCGGCTGCCACTTGCGGCGCGGTGCCGAGGTGGCACAGCCGCTGGTGCCCAACGCCAGAGCAGCGCCGGCGACGGCGGCGGACTTCAGGAATACTCGTCGATTGGTTTGTTTGGATTCGCTCATGGCTTACTCACTTTCCCGGCCCACGCTCACCCGCGTGCGCGAGTCGAATACCTGGTACGTGTCACGGTGTTGTACCACCGAGAGGATCAAACCGGAAGCGGCGGAGAGCAGACGCTATGGCCGACCTCTGCCGTTTGGAGACTTCACCGGACTCACCTGAAACACCGCGCCGCAGGCCGGGTTCGCGCAACGCACCGTCATCGTCGGGATCGCCGCGAATTCCTGCGGCTCAGTGCCGTGAATCGCGAGCAAGGTCGGCAACAACGCGTGGGCGGCATAGATGCACAGGCCGGCCGGCAGCGTTGTGCCGACTGTGAAGCCCTCGCCAATAGTGGCGGCCGCCGGGCAAACATCCGGATTCGGAACCGCAACGGCGACGACGCGGACTAGCCGCGGACCAGCCGCGGCATGCCCCGCATCCCTCAGCACCTGCGTATCAGCGGCTGACGATGAAACGGTTTCCGGCTCATCGACAACCGCGTCGGTGGGTGTACATTCGCCCTCCGCCCCCGCCGAATCGCGCACAATCACGTTCGCTCGCCGATCCATCGCCAGATTCGCCAACTCGTCCGCCCGTTTGTTGAACTCACGGCGAACGTGTCGGATTTTCCAGCGCGGCAATTTCAGCAGCAGCATCTGGACTTGCTCATAGAGCTTCGCCAGCGAGGGGCTCTTCACGCGGTATTCGCCGGTGATCTGACGCACGAGTAGTTCACTGTCGGCGTGAATGGTGATGTACTCGGCCTCGAACGAGGTGACCTGTTGCAAGCCGTGGATCAGGCCGTAGTACTCGGCGGCGTTGTTGGTCTGGCGTCCAAGGAAAAACGCCCCCTCGAACAGGGCCGCGCCATCCTCGGTGCGGATCACCACGCCGGCACCGGCCGGCCCCGGGTTACCGCGTGATCCCCCGTCAACATGAATGGTCAGTCGCACGCGGCGGTCCCGGTCAGGAGCCCTTTTCCATCCAGAGGATGCGCCCGCAATTGTTACAGGTCACGACCTCGTCGTGTGTCAGGCAGGCATTGGCCACTTCGGCCGACAATGACATGAAGCAGCCATTGCAGACGAATTCGTCGCGGCGCGGGTGGGTGCGCTCAATTTGGGCCAGCGCTTCGCCGTCGTAGCGTTCGGAAAGCCGATCAAAGAGCACCAGGGCGGATTGGTCGATTTCCTCGGCGGCGAGCTTACGCTGCTTCTGGAGTGCGGCGAGCTTCTCCGCGAAGGCCTGCTTAGCCTGGTCAAGTTGGGCCTGCACATCGGCGAGGCGCTGGACCTCTTTCTCTTCGGTCTGGCGCTGTTCGGCTAGCGAGCTCTTCTGCTGGTCGAGTGCGGCCATCATTTCGAGGGCGCGCGTCTCAATCTTGCTGGCATCGGCCTTTTCGTTGTTAAGCTCTGATAGAACGGCCGCGTATTCCTTGTTGGTGCGCACCGAATTGAGGCGCTCACGCAGGCGGCCAATATGTGACGTGCGGCTCTTCAGATCGAGGTCTGCCTCGTCCATCTGAATCTGAGCCCGTTGCAGTTCGCCGCGCTGGGACTCCAGTGCGCGGTGCAGATCATCAAGCTTCTTGCCCTGTGCTTTGACGGCGCGTTCCCGGCGCGCCAACTGGCGACGTATGTCTACGATCTGAAGCTCGATGTCCTGAAGCTCGAGCAGTCCCTGGAGCTTCGGGCCCATCCGCGTCCTCCGACGTGCGTTTCACTTGCCAAATACCCTTCAACGATGAAGCGGGTATTATGCCGACTACGGCGGCTACAATCAAGGGTCAAGCCGAAGGTGTGTTTGCCGCCTCCGAAGAAGGCCGGGCCGGTTTTTTGTCAGGATCGCCGCCGGCCGCCAGTCCTGGGCTTTACTCGCGTTCTTGTTGATGAGGTGCACGAGGCGATGAGAAACCCCGTTTTGACGAAGGTCGCCCTAGCCGTAGTGGTCGGCTGGCTGGCCGCCGCCGGCACCACGCTGGCCCAGGATTCCCCTGCCCACCAGTTTCGACGGACCCCGATCGTCGATGTGTTCGAAAAAACACGTGATAGCGTTGTGAACATCAGCACAACGCGCGTAATCCGCAGCCGCTCGCTGATGTTCGAATCGCCGCTGGACGACGTCTTTGACTTCGGCCCCAGCCGGCGCATGAACCGAGCGGTGCACAGCGTCGGATCCGGGGCCGTTATCCACGAGAGCGGTTACATCGTCACCAACGCCCACGTCGTCGCCCAGGCGTCCGACGTCAGCGTCACGTTCGCCGACCAAGCCACGCTGCCGGCGGAAATCGTGGCCGTCGACGCCGAGCATGACCTGGCAGTTCTCAAGGTGCAACCCAAACGCCCCCTGTCAACGTGCAAGCTCGGCCACAGCGACGACCTGATGATCGGCGAGACCGTCGTCGCCATCGGCAACCCACTCGGCCTCCAACACAGCGTATCCGCCGGCATCGTCAGCGCCCTTGATCGCGACCTGCAATTCAGCGAGGACGTCGTCTACAAGGGGCTTGTCCAGACCGATGCTCCGATCAACCCCGGCAATTCCGGCGGGCCGCTGCTCAATATCAACGGCGAGTTGATCGGCATCAACACCGCCATCCGCGGCGACGCCCAGAACATCGGCTTCGCAATCCCGGTGAACCGGCTTTGGGATCTGCTGCCCAAGTTGTTGGACATTGAGCAGCGCGAACGGGTGCGTTTTGGGATCGAGGTCAGCGGCGCCCAGGCGCGCGTGCTCGCGGTTGATAATGACAGCCCCGCTGCCGCCAAGCTCGCGCCGGGCGATCGCATTGTCGGCATGGACAGCGAGAAGCTAGGCAACGGTATCGACTATTACGTCAAACTGCTCTCGCATAAGCCGGGCGACGAGATCAAGCTGACCGTCCAGCGCGACGACCGCCAGTTCGACACCAAGCTAAAGCTCGAACCCATCCCGCTGCCCGACGGACGCGAACTCGCCCAGAACATGCTAGGTGTCGAGGTGGAAGAGATTTCGACGCAACTGCGGCAGCGCTATCGTCTGCCCGACTACGCCCATCTGATCGTCACCGGCATCGACCGCGGTAGCCCGGCCGACCAGGCCGGCATGCACCGCGGCGACCTGATCCTGCGGCTCGACCGCCTGCCGGTCACATCGCTGGTCGACGCCGGACTCGCGCTTGAACGCGTTACCCCCGGCCAGCGCATCCTCGTCGATGGCGTCCGGCTTGATCCGTTCTTCTCGTGGAACGTCTGGATTCCAACACGACCGTGACGCAAGCCGCGTGCTGTTAACGGCTCTTGTCACTGGGTTTGTAATAACAGACACCAGACGTCCAGGTCGTCTCAACGAGGTTGGCCAACTGAAGCTCATCGATGTGCTTGACGACCTCGTTGGGGTGCAGGCCCAGCCCCCTCGCGATCCCATCGATCGAGCACGGCCGTCTGCGCAGCAGGTCCAGGATCTCCTCGCGGCTCGCCGAAAAGGGTGCTTGCGCGTGCACGTGGCGATAGTCGGCGATGACCTCGGCGGTCGGATCAAATGCCTCAGCCAGCTCGATCAACCGGTCGCGAGCGATGCCCGTCGCCGAGCGGTCGGCCGGCGGACGCGTCACCGTGTTGAGCTGGATGCGATCGGGCCTGATGCGGGCGGCGTGCTCAGCCAGTTTCCGCACGCTCGCCGGGCCATCGGTAAGGCCCGCCAGCAGGAACACCTCCAACCAATACTGTCCTCGGCAGGCCTGCCGGGCGGCCAACAACCCATCGATCATTCGGTCAAACGAAATCGCCTCGTGCGGCCCGTTCACACGCTCGAAGGTCTCCTGGTCGCTGGCATCCAGAGACGGGATCAGCAGATCCAGTTCGCGAATGCTCTCGCGCACGTCGGCTTGCCACAGCAAGGACCCGTTCGTCAGCAGCGCGACCGGGACGTTGGTCAGCCGCTTGATGCCGTCGATCAACTCGCCCAGCCGCGCGAAGAGCGTCGGCTCACCCGAGCCACTGAGTGTGATGTAATCTGGTTTGCTGGACAGCTTGGCCCTCACGTCAGCTAGCACTTCGGCCAGCGGCACCCATTCCTTCCGTTCGACCGTCTTGCATGTTGTCCGGCCCAGTTGGCAATAGATGCAATCGTACGTACAGGTCTTGAACGGCACGACGTCAACACCGAGCGACCGGCCGAGTCGCCGCGACGGTACCGGGCCAAAAACATGGCTCATGCAAACACCTCCAGGCCTGCTGTCGATCATCAACCCGCGCGTTGCCCGGCGCGTGTGAAGTTCATCACATGCCCCGACACCAGCTTCTCATCATGAATCAGATCGCCCTTCCAATCGTCCCGGAACGCAAAGCCGCCGGCTTCGATCTCGGCGCGGATCTCCTCGTCAGACATCACATCGGTGTGCGTCTCAAGATGGTTGGCGTAAACCGACAGCAGCCCCCCGGGCTTGACAATCCGGTGCATCTCCAGGATGAGTTCCCGCCGATCAGCAGCCGTGCTCCGCCGAGTTGTTGTGCCATTCTCTTCAACCCAGCCGATCAGGTGGATCACGTCATAGAGCAGGGCGGCATCAACCGTCTCGTCCGCCAATGGCACATGCAAATCGCCCCGTGTGTCGATGTGACACACCTGGTCCAAGCCTGCCAGCCTGGCGGTGCGCATCAGTTCATCCAGGACTTCGCGCTTCCTCTCGACGGCATACACCTTGCCGCTCGCCCCCACCAGCCGCGCGGCGGGGAGCGTGTAAGTACCGATTCGACAGCCGAAATCCACGACGACCGATCCAGGCACGAGGCCCACTCCGGCCAGGAAACGCTCTCCGTCCCGCTCCAACCAACGTTCGAGATGGTCACTCATGTGCACTCCACATTCACCCAACACTGCTGAAATCAGGCCGCCCATGATGCCACTCTGGCACCCACATATCGCGTGCAACACGCGGCGCTGGTGCCACGATGTTCGGTTAGAGCGATTGAGTCGGATAATCGGTCGCCAACCACTCGTTGAGGGAACACCGGGTGGCGCCGGCTCAGCATGCATCCGCGGCACCGGCGTGGGCTGGCGCGGACCTCGCCTTGGGAGTCATGTCGCGCCCACCCGCGCATGAAGTGTATCGTGAATGCCACCCGCGACGCCAGCTACATCGCCCCCCCCATCCCCCATCAGACCCCACCGGCCCCGAGTTGGTGGCCGGTGGGCGTCATGCAGTCCGAACAGCACAAATTGTGGAGCCGGTGCATCTGAGCCGCGTTTGCGCGAGTGGCACCGACATGACCGCGCGCGATGGCGGCGTCCGCGGCGTACTAGAACCCGCCGCCCGTTATCGCGATCACGAACCCATCGATGTCAAAAACATCCGCCTCGCCATCGCCGTTCGCGTCGGCCAGCAGCACTTCGCAATCTGGGTAAGTCGAGGCGTACAACGCCGGCTGCGTGATGGCCATGACGAACGCGTCGATGTCAAAAACGTCCGGCGCACCGTCGCAGTTCAGGTCACCGATCTGGCAGCCGCTTTCACCGACGGTCGCTCCAGCCGGCGTACCCAGGCACTGGTCGCAGGCGTCGCCAACGCCGTCGGAATCCTCGTCCGCCTGATCCTCGTTGTCGGCATATGGGCAGTTGTCACAGGCGTCGCCGAGCGTGTCTTCGTCGTTGTTGAACTGCTCGGGATTGTATGTGTAACGACAGTTGTCCTCGTCGTCTGGTACGCCGTCACCGTCGCTGTCACTGACTCCCAGCGGGATGACGCATGAACCGTAATCGACGTACTCGAGCGGAACCGGGCTCAGACAGGCGGTGCCGAAGAAGTGGCTGACACCCGTGCCGGCGTAGCTCGTGGTGAACAATAGATCCTCTGTCGGGATGTCGGTGACCTGGAACTGGATGGTGGCCAGACGCGCCCAGTCCGGCGCGCCACCTTGCGGGTTCGAGATGGTGTTCGCGCCGATCTGCTCGATGTGGCCGTTGGGATCGTCGACCTCGTTATCATACGGGAACGCGTTCCAGACTGGGTTCAGGACAATCCACGAATCCTGGGTGTTGATGTACGCCGTCAGGTAATCCAAGTCCGTGACGGCCGCGTAGATCCCGCCGGCACACTCGGTGGTCACCCAGATTTCCAGGAAGAACGGCGTGCCGACCTGCAACTCGGACACGACTGTGACTCTGGGCACGAGTGAGTTTGGATCCTGTATGACGTTCTGTCCGGACGGCACTTGAAGCGGCACGGGAAGCACTGTCACGTGCGTATCAGCCGCGACGGGCAGGCCCGATGCACTGGTGAACAACATACAGGCGGCGACTAGCACCATGCTGGATGGGCAACGCATTGCAATATCTCCCATTAGGGTCAGGTTGAAGCGCGGGCAGCGATGCCGGCCCCCGCCCACGCGGCGGGTCGCGGGGTGAGGCCGTGGTGCGGCCTCACCCCGTCGTGGACACGCGGCTCCCCAGTGTGCCCCTAGTCTCGCCAATCCGCGGGCGGCAACGGAAGACCAAGCGACTGGATGAACTCATCACTGGCCGGAGGCACGAGCGGAGCACTCAGCGTGCCATCGCACGGCCAGACCGGCGGGATGACGATGCTCGGATCGTCGCACCACTTCTCGAAGCCAGTGCCCCAGTATCCAAGATCACCAGGACCGACGCACCCGTCGCAATCCCAGTCGAACGCGGCACAATACGCCGGATCCGGATCACAGGTGAGCCATGCGTCGACGAACTTGGTGCCGCTACATTCCGGCACGGAGCAGAGCAGATCCTGAAAGTCAATGAAGCCGTTGCCATCCACGTCATACATGAACGCCCGGCAATTGGTGCTTATACCAACGGACGGCAGGTTGATCTGCGCGCCGTTCACGTTACCAACGCCATAGAGTGACCATTGCGCGCCGGTGACGCTGACCAGGCCGGCCGGCATCTGGTCCATCGGGCAGGCATACGCGGGTGTGGTGACCGTGAAGCGTCCGATCAGAATCCACTCCCAATCCCAATAGTCGACGAAGGTGCCGCGCCCAGCCTCAAAGCCGGCGACGCACCCGCCGAAGTCGTACATGTTGCAACCATTGAGTTCGCCGGTGGTAATCTCGTTGAGCAAACCACCGTGCACGAGCGGCTCATTGATCTGCAATTCGCAGTCGCCGCACACGCTCAGGTCGATGTTGCCGCAGATGATGCCGGGGCTGAGTCCGGTGACCGGGTGACGCAGACTGGTCACCCAGATTTCGACGTTAAAGGTCTCGTTCTTCTCGAAGCGCGTGCAGTTGGCGGCGTCAGCGTAGGCCTTGAGATCCTGGAACTGGGCGGCCCCGCCCAGATCCTGCATGTCGCCGAGCCGGGTGGTGATGACCCAGTGGTTGATGACCGGCCAGTACGAGCCGTTGTCATCGAAGCCGGGGTTCTGGTCACAGAAATCACGCACCTCGTCACCGTCAGAGTCAGTCTGACACAGGTAGTGGTCTTCGCAGAAGTCCTGCTCGCCGTTGTTGTTGCAGTCCTCGGCAACCTGGGCGGCATCGAGCACTCCGTTCTGATCGCAATCAAGGCTCGGGTCCGCGGCGATCTCGTCTTCGTCGAACTCGCCGTTGTCGTTGATGTCGAGTCCGACACACACGTTGTCGATGAGGATGCCGTCGGATGGCCACGCCTGGTTGTCACACTGCGTGAATCTCACGGTGACCGGCACGCCGGGATTCTGGAACACGCCCACACCGAGATCACTTGCCAAGTCCAACGTCACGGTGGTCCAGCGTCCATCCGTATTGCATAGATCGTGTAGGCGCACCATGGTGCGTGCCACGGTTCCGGCCCACAAGCCGTCAGTGCTACCAGTCTCGTCGCCGACATTGTTGTAATCGAACGAGAGTACTACCTTGAACTCATATCCGGCGCCGAGCGGCACATTGGCCTGGGCGGAATAGTCAAGCGGGAACTGTGCGTTGTTGGTTGATTGTCCGGTCGGGTTGTGCATCAACAGGTACTTGCCATCGTTACCGTTGATGGGCGTGTCAGTTACGATGATCTGCCCCGTACCACTGTACGTCCAGGGAGCCCCCGGCTTGCCACCCTCGAAATTCTCGCAACCCGGAATGGCGCGCGGCCCCGTGACCGCGACGGCGTAGGCGCGTTCGGCGTTGCTCATGTCCTTCACGATGCCGACGGCCAAGAGTGGCACGCCCGCCAATACGCCGATTAGCACCGGTACTACGATTGCTAGATACGCTCTTCGTTTCATGGCTTTCGCTCCTTGCTGATGCTCCACGCAGGCGCGCACTCCCCCTGCGGGATCCATTGACCCTGTTCTCGCTACTGACGGCTACACCGCACAGGGCGAGTACACCACAATGTCCACTCACTTACCCCGACAGACCGCACACTCTTGAGAATAATGACGGTCGCTCACCATTCCCAAAAGTGTAGTCGTCATCTGCCTTCGTCGAACCTCCCCAGATACCTCGTTCCCATGCTCCACAGTCACCTCGCATGCGACGTGAATGCGGCCGCCAGCGCGACCAGTCTTACCGTGACCGGTATGTCGCGCCCCACCAGGTAATAAGTACAATACGTGGTTACAAGCCCTGTTCTCGGTGACATCGCGAGACCAACGCGCACCCCACACTGCGGTTGTCACCGACACTTCTATTGCACTACGCGCAAGTATAGCGGGCACACTATCAGGCATGTACCCTAAATCATTATTCGCGCCAGCGCGGCGCGTCGTAAGTACTTGTGTATAAAGGGGCATCGGATGCCAACGGTTCACCACAAC
>JAFGRR010000471.1 GCA_016935035.1 Phycisphaerae bacterium
CTCGAATGTCAGGCCGGCCTTGGGATTGACTGAGACCTGCCGCACCTGTGGTAAGCGCACTTCGACCGGGTCTTCCAGTGTGATGATGCTCTGGCGCACCCGGTCCAGACGCGTCAGCCCGGAATAGAGCGTCGTCGTCTTGCCGCTGCCGGTCGGACCGGTGACCAGCAGCATTCCGTGCGGTAGATGGATCAGACGTTCGAATTGCGCCAAGCACTCGTGCGCCATGCCCAGCTCTTCGAGCGTCAGCAGCCGCGCACCCGAGCGCAGCAGGCGCAGCACCACGGCCTCGCCACTGGCGGACGGCAACGTGGACACGCGAATGTCCATCTCTTCCTGCTCGGCGGCCAGCTTAAAGTGCCCGTCCTGGGGTCGGCGCGTCTCGGCGATGTTCAGCCGCGAGAGGATCTTGATACGCGAGACAATCGCCGGCAGCATCGACTTGGGCGGCGCCGGCACCTCCCTGAGCACGCCATCGACGCGAAAGCGCACGCGCAGCCGGTTCTCCTCAGCGTCGATATGGATGTCGCTGGCGCGGCTGGAGACGGCGCGATCAAGCAGCACGTCGACAAGTTTGACGGCCGGCGCGTCGGCGACTTCATCCAGACCATCGAGCCAGCCCGGCTTCTCGCTTGGCGTCGCCTCGGCCGACTCGTCAAAGCCGCCGTAGGCCCAGTTGATCAGTTGCTGAAGTTCGCGCGGCGGAGTCAGGCATTGATCGACCTCGCAGCCGGTCTGCAGCCGGATTTGATCGAGCACCGCGAGGTCGAGCGGGCGCGCCACCGCGACCGTGATGATGTGTTCGAGCACGAACGCTGGAAAGACGGAGTGCGCGCGGGCCATCTCCTCACGGACGAGCTTCTGATTGGCGTTGTCCACGCGGTAGTTGCCGACCTCGACATAGGGCAACTCGCAGGCTGTCGCCTGGGCGAGTGAGATGTCGCCCTGCGTGACGTGTCCCTCGCTGACCAGCCAATCCGCGATCGCCTCCTCGTCGCCGTTGACCTTCTCCCAGCCTTGGTCAAGTACCGCCCGGGTGGCGATGCCATCTTGAAGGAGCAACTCCATCCACTTCGGGCGATCCGGCGGCAATTCAACCGAAGGCGACCGTGTTGATGGTGCCGGCGCGGGCGCAGCGCTCGGCTCGCCTTGAGCGAGTTCGTCAACCAACGCGCCAGGCTCGACCTGCCAACGCAGGCCAAGGGCGTATCGCGGAGTTTGGTCGGTCATTTCGGTCGAGACGACCTGGGCGCGTAGAGCCTGTGGCGCAAGACCGCCGCTGGCGGGCAGGTGCACATCGACCAGCGTGCCGCGCGGCAGATAGGTACGCACGATCGCGCGCGCACCACCCTGGCTGAGGTTGGCGAGGCGAGTCTCGATCTGGTGTCCGATCAGCGGTGCGACCTGTGACGCGGATTCGTCGAGGATCGACAGTTGCGCGCCAAGATCTATGGCGTGACGTTCGTGCTGACGACGCTGCCTAGCCCTGGCCATCTGACATCCGCCGGTGTGGTGACCGCTTACCAACCGGTCACGGGTCTTATCGGGCAGACCGATTGCGCACCGGTCCTGCTTCCCCCCGGGAGTACATCGTCTTATCGGGGTGTCGGCTTAATCAGGCAGGAATTGCCGACACGCGGCTGGAATCAGCCCGCAGTGCGGCACTTGGTTTGTCGTTGTGCAGGTGAGCTATTTGCCGGGTGTCGCAATGCTGCTTCGCCAGCGTGCCACGATTTCTCGGACCGAGGCATCGGTGATGATCCCGCCTGGGGCGGCTTCCATGACCTGGACGGCCTTGGTGTAGTTGTCTTGTTGGGCATAGGCGTACGCCAAAGCCAGACGCGCGTCGGCTGAACGCGGGCTGATCCGCAGTGCTCGTTCGGCGGCAGCGATGCCTTCGGAAGGGTTGCCGGCCGCCGTGGCTGCCGTCGAAAGGCCGATAAACGCCGACAACTCGCCCGGGTCGGTCAGCGTCATGACACGGTACACGTCGGTGGCCGACACATAATCGCCGGTGGCCAGATAGCAGTCGGCCTGCTGTTGGCGGTAGAAGCGGCGATCGGTCGCGTTGCCGGCATCGGTGGCCAGTGCCTGCCACTGTTCCGCCGCCGCCGCGTATTCCTGGGCCAGCGTCAGCGCCTCGGCCAACTGGCGGCGCAATCCGGCGGGTGCCGGCTCCTGGAGCGACGCCGAACGCAGCTCGCGGACGGCGGCATCGGCGTCACCGAGATGAACATAGAGCCGTGCCGCCGCGGCTTGCACGCACGTTTCGCCGGGGAATCGCGTGCGCTCACGTTCGAGCGCTGCGCGGGCGTCGTCGGCGCGATCGGCCGCCACCAGCGTATCGAGCCAAGCAACCAGGCGGGCGGCGCTGGGCTGCGAGCGATAGACGCGTTCGTATGCCTCGGCGGCGTCGCTCCAACGCCCCAGTCCCTCATAGGCGACGGCCATCGTCTCGTCATACTCCGGCATTGCCCGAGTAGTCGCGGGTAATGCCTCGATTCGGGCTGCCGCCGGCGCGTAGCATCCTTCTTCAACGTCGATGCGTGCCAGCGCCAATTGAACGCGTGGATCGTCGCTGGCGGGGTGAGCGGCCAGCGTGGTGCGGGCCCGATCGAACTTGCCCTCGTTGATCTGGGCCTCGGCCAGTTGCAGGGCAACCTGCACACGCGTCTGGCTCAGGAGCCGAGTGTCGGTGTCATGCGGCCCGGGAGAATCGCAGCCGGCCGCGACGACCAGCAGCATACCAACACCGGTCAGCAGACAGCGTGTCATGGCGTTTCTCCGTCGCTCGTGATGTCAGTCATTTCGCCCGGGTTGGCCGTGTCGGCGGCCATCTGTCTGAGGATGTGCCGCACCACACTGTTGTCCGGCTCGGTTGTTACGTCGCCGGTCAGTTGATCGCGCAACTGGCTGGCCTCGATGAAGCGCGGGTTGAGTGCAATCGCCAGGTCAAGATCCCAACGTGCGGCATCGAGCCGTTCGGCGCGATGATGTTCGAGCGCCCACTGATAGTGTGCCTGCGCCAGGCGCTCGCGGCCCCACGGCAACAGGCCGCGGTGTGCGAGTGTTCGCCGCCGCTCGACCTCGTCCGAGGCCCAGGCGGCCCGCTCGTAGTCCGCGCCGCCGTCAATGATGTGCGGCGTGATGAGGACGATAACCTCCTCGCGCACGGCTCGGTCGATGCTGCCACGAAAGAGGTTTCCGACGACGGGGATGTTTCCGAGCCAGGGCAACTGTGTGCGGTTCGAGGTGACGACCTCGCGGAACAGCCCGCCGATGACGAGCGTGTGCCCATCCTCGAGCATGATGTTGGTGGTCAGCTCGGTGGTGTCTTTGTAGGGCAGGTTGTCGGGCGTCAGGCCGCCGCTGCTGTCCTCCGGGTGGATGTCCATTCGCACGAAGCCGTCGCGCGTGATGAACGGGCGGAAGAGGATCTGCGTGCCGGTTTGGAGGAACTCGACGTCCTGAATGGTGGCGGTTTCGGTGACGGTTGACGTCAGGTAACCGTCCTCGCGGCCGACGATGACGCGGCCCAGTTGTTCATTGACCGTCAGAATCTTGGGATTGGCGACGATCGTCAGGTCGACGATCTCCTCGATAGCGCGAACGAAAACGGCGGCGTTGTTGGTGATTACGCCGACACTGATGCCGCCGGCGGGGATGTCGGCGCTGACGCTGGAGTCAATCGCCCCAAGCCCTTCGTCGAATTCGACGGGCGGTACGGCGCCGGTTGTCAGCGTGGTGCCGCCGGTACTGGCTGAGTTGATCGAACGGAAATCGACGCCCGACAGCGTATTGAAGTCGATCCCGAGCGCGTTGGTCTCGTCCAGTCGCGCGCGCAGGATTAGGGCCTCGACCAGCACTTGTCGCGGGCAGGTGTCCAGTCGACCGATAACCTCGGCGACCTGGTCGAGCACGTCGGGGTAGTCGCGCACGATGATGAATTCGCCGATCGCGCGGCTCTTGCCGCCCAGGCCGTCGTTAAGGGCCTGGTCGAAATCCTCGGGCGTCATGGCGACGCCCGGCACTGGCGAGGCGGCGGTCGTGACGATCGTACCAGCCGGGCTGAGCAAATCCTTAACCAGCGGCTCGGCGGTCTGCGCCGTGATGAAGTCCAGCTCGAACATGCGCAGCTCGGTGTTGCGACCGGCCATGACCATGGCGTCACGCTGTTCCGGCGAACAGACGTAGATGAACGAGCCCTTGCTGAACCAGGCGTAGCCGGCAGACGTCAGAAGCGCTTCCAACGCCTCTTCGAATGTCACCTGGTAAAGGTCGGTGCTGACCGTGGCCTCGACACCGGCGGCTATGCTGATGTTGCGGCGTGATTGCTGGCTGAGCATGCGCAGAGCGTCGCTGAGCGCTGTCTGACGCAGGTGAACGTCGAGCAGACCTGCCGGGTTAACCGACACGTCCGGACTGGACGAACCCGAGCCGCCAGTCTCTGACGCGGACTCAGTAGGCGGCGAGGTGTCGTTCTCCATCTGCGCCCTTGCGCAGAGTGGACAGGCTAGCGCGAGCGCCAGGCCTGTGGCCAGAAGCCGCGCGGGATTGAGCGACGAGATGGGGCGCAAAACCTGCCTCCTTGGGACGTCAACGCCGGTACCAATGGCTCGACCTGGCGCGCCAGATGCACGTCGCGCACCAGTCTGTGCGTCCACAACACGTTATCGGGTGTGTGCCGGCCCCGCGCTTAGGATCGAACGAGCACGGTGATGCCCGTAGGCGACGGGCGATGGAGCTGACGCAGACTTTTTCCACCTGGTTTGGGCTTGACACGGGTGGGCTTTTGCGATGATTCAGTGGTGTCGGGTCTCTTGTGGGGCTGGATGCTGCAGGTCACACGCCGAGAGTCCGTGGTCGTTGTGTAGAGTTTCCGCGTTGCGATCGGCCGCCTGATCGCACGCCAGTGTATCGAGGTTGTGATGTCGGATTCGACCCATAAGTCCGGGTTTGCGCCTGAGGAGGTTGGTCCGCAACCTGCCAAACGCCGAACGCTGCCATTCGTTTTCACGCCGGAGATGTGGACCGGCCTGGTAACACGCTTGGGTCTATCGCATCGGCGGGCCCAGATGGCGGAGTACATCTGTCGCGGATACAGCCACGAACGGATTGCCACCGAGACCGGACTGTCCGTGAACACGGTACGCATGCACATGCGGCATCTGTACCGGCAGATGTCGGTTCGCGATCGTGTGGGGGTGGTCGTGCGACTCGTGTTGGCCGCACGTGAGGCGGAATCCGAAGATGTCGTGAAGGCGGAAGTGCCTTCCGGGGGAGTGTAAGGGGGACCTGCCCTTCGGCATGGCCGAGCTTCGTTCCTCGCTGTAACATCGCCAGTCGCTGGCACGACCGAGCACGTGGTGCGCGGGTGTACACGGACATCGGCCGCCGGCAACGTACATGGGAACCGGCAACAAACGCCGCACCGCGAACCACGCATGAGGTATGCAATGAACACACACGGAAAAGCCAGACATACTGCGCCACTGGTCATCGTCGCCGCCCTCTTGCTGGCGGGCATGCTGCCGGCCTGGGCCGAGGATGAATCGGTCGTGCTGACCGGGATCGACATTCTGGTCCGCGACGGCTTTAAGCAGCTCGACGGCTGCAAGGTCGGGCTTATCACCAATCACACCGGCATCGATCGCCAGGGTCGCACGACGCTGTCGCTAATCCACGACGCTCCGAACGTTGAGCTGGTGGCGCTGTTCAGCCCCGAGCACGGCCTGAAAGGGCTGCTCGATGAGAGCGTCGGCGACTCGACCGACTCGCTCACCGGGCTGACGGTGTACAGCCTGTACGGTGAGACACGGCGGCCGACTGAGGAGATGCTCAGCGGCGTGGACACGCTGGTGTTAGACATTCAGGACATCGGCACACGTTACTACACCTACATCGCCACCATGGGCTACGCCATGGAAGAGGCCGCCAAGCACAACCTGCGGTTCGTCGTGCTGGACCGGCCGAACCCGATCACCGGTGTGCATGTCTTCGGGCCGCTCAATGATCGGGATGGGCTGTTTACGGCCTATCACCCGACGCCGCTCGTGCACGGCATGACGGTGGGAGAGTTGGCGCGCATGTTCAACAGTGAGCGGAAGATCGGCGTCAAGCTCGACGTAATCGAGATGCATGGCTGGCACCGCGGTATGTGGTTCGACGAGACCGGGCTGCTGTGGGTTGACCCATCGCCGAACATGCGTTCGCTGACCGAGGCCACCTTGTATCCCGCCATCGGTCTGATCGAGGCCTGCAACGTCTCCGTTGGCCGCGGCACCGACACGCCGTTTGAACGCTTCGGGGCACCATGGATTGATGGTCAGAAGCTGGCGGCGCGGCTCAACGGGCTTGGCCTCAAGGGCGTGCGGTTCATGCCGTTTCACTTCACACCCGCTGCCAGCAAGTTCAAGGGCCAGGAGTGTGGCGGCGTGCAAGTGATTCTGACGAACCGCGATGAGTTTGACCCGCTGGAGACCGGGCTCTCGATCGTGCGTGAGTTGAAGGATCTGTTCGGCAAGGACTTCGACATTCAGAACGTCGATCGGTTGCTGTTTGGCAAGGCTGTGTTGGAGAAAGTTACCGAATCGACTGGCCCGACCAACTACACGCCGCTGTGGGAGTCCGAACTGATGACGTTCAAGACGATTCGCGCGGGGTATCTGCAATACAGGTGAGCCGGAGCTGATGCAGTGGCGATGTAGCATTAGGACTCCGTGCCGGACGTTTTCTCTCGGGCTTTCCGGGCCGAATGACGTCAGGCACGGAGTCCTGACGCTACGCCGGCACAGTGGCTCAGGGGATGTAGTGCCGCTGGCCGAGGGCCGTGTACAGGCAGAGCACGTGGTGCGGGCGAACGTTCAGCGCGGTCGCGAGCGTGGCCTCATCGAGTTCGTCGCCGAGCAGCACGACCTCATCGCCCTCGCGGTCAGCGGGATCAACGCTGACGAACGATGTGTTCATGCCGGTTTCGAGGATGCGTTGCCGCCGGCCGTTGATCAGCACTGGGGCCGGCCGCAATCCGTGGCTGTATCCCACGAGGATGACGCCGACGCGTTCGGCCTCGAATCCACCATACCCGACGTGCCCGGAGGTCTGTCGCACGACCGCGAGCTTGCTGGTGACATGCACGGCACCTTCGTATAACGCCAAGCCGGGGCGGACCGCGTTGAGCCAGGTGTCGGGATAGTCGAGCAGCTTGCTGCTGGCGGCGTGCAGGACGGCGACGCGCCCGCCGCAGGCCACTACGAGGCGCTCTGCCGCCCGCGGGCCGTCGGCGTGCGTGAATGCCTCCTCGAACTTGCCGCGAGTCAGCAGGTCGTCCACCGCGTCCAGCTCGCAGCCGAAGCGTTGCATGCCGGTATCGACGTTGAGCATGGGGCGCAAGTCGGTGAAGCGGCGGGCCTCGTCCATGGTGCGGACGCTGGGCCGAACATGTATTTCGCGGTATTCGGCGGGGTCGCCGAGCGGTGGGCCGAGCACGATGCCCGGGCGGTGCACGACGCGTGCCTCCTCAATCGAGAAATAGGCGAACTCGTCGGCGACGGCCGCCAGCACGTCGGCCACGCGGCTGGCACCCAGACCATAGGCGTCCGCCTTGATAACCGCGATCAACTGCACGCCCGTCCGCGCCAGAATCTCCTCGGCGGAGGCACGCACATGATCGAGGTCAATTGTCGCCAGTACGTGGGGAGAACGCATATTCCTTGCCGCCAATGGTTGCCGGGGTCCACGCTGGTGGCGAGTATAGCGAGGTAGGCGGTCACGGCAAACGACATGCCATGGCGTAATCCTCCGGCGGCGTGATGGCGATGTCGCCCAACTTTCTTGCCATCGCGGCACCGGGCGCTTGTGGCGGCGCCCGACTGGAAATAGGATTGCAATCTCACGAGTTTGGCCCAGTTAGGGGCGTCCGATGAAGACAGAAGTCGACTTACTTATCCGTAACGGAACGATCTACGACGGCACCGGAACACCGCCGTTCCGCGGCGATGTTGCCGTCACCGGCGACTCCATCACGGGCGTCGGCCCGCTGGTGGGGGCGCGCGGCAGAATCGAGCTTGATGCGTCAGGGCTCGCGATAGCCCCCGGCTTCATCAACATGCTAAGCTGGGCGAACGAGTCGCTGATTCATGACGGCCGCTCGCAGAGCGACATCCGCCAGGGCGTTACGCTCGAAGTGCTCGGCGAAGGGCACTCGATGGGGCCCTGGAACGACGAGCTCAAGCAATCGCAGCGCGAGCAGCAGGGCGACATCAAGTACAACATCGAGTGGACCACGCTGGGTGAGTATCTCAACTGGCTGGCACAGCGCGGCGTGTCGTGCAACGTCGCATCGTTCGTCGGTGCCACGACGGTGCGTGAGCACGTTGTTGGGTTCGAGAATCGCCGGCCGACCGCCGATGAACTCGACCGCATGTGCACGCTCGTTCGTCAGGCGATGGAGGAAGGCGCGCTGGGCGTTGCGTCGGCGCTGGCCTATTCGCCGGCCGCTTATGCCGAGACGGACGAACTGATCGCGCTGGCGAAGGTGGCGGCGGAGTGCCACGGGCTGTACATCTCGCACATCCGCAACGAGGGCGACAACCTACTGGACGCGTTCGGCGAGTTTCGCGCGATCGTCCGGGCGGCGGGCGTGCATGGCGAGATCTACCACATCAAGGCGTGCGGCAAGTCAAACTGGAGCAAGCTCGAGACACTGATCACCCGCATAGAGGAAGCGCGCGCCGAAGGGCTCACCATAACGGCGAACATGTATCCGTATCACGCCAGCGCCAGCGGTCTCGATGGCACGATGCCGCCCTGGGTACAGGAAGGCGGGCACCGGGCGTGGATCGAGCGGCTCAAGAACCCGGAGATCCGGGCGCGCGTGGCTGAGCAGATGCGCACGCCCACCACCGAGTGGGACAACTTCTACGTCTCGGCTGGTTCGCCCGAGAACATCCTCCTGGTCGGCTTCAAGAGCGACAAGCTCAAGCCGCTGGCGGGCAAGAGTGTGGCCGCGGTCGCCAAGCAACGCGGCACCAGCCCCGAAGAGACAATCATGGACCTGGTCGTCGAGGACGACAGCAACGTCGGGGCGGCGTTCTTCTCGATGTCCGAGGCCAATATCCGCCGCAAGATGCGTGTGCCCTGGGTTAGCTTCTGCTCGGATGCCCAGTCGATCGCAACCGAGGGCGTCTTCCTGTCACGCCGGCCGCATCCGCGCACGTATGGTGCATTCGCCCGCTTGCTCGGGCATTACGTGCGTGAGGAAGCGATTATGCCGCTCGAAGAAGCGGTTCGTCGAATTACCTGGCTGCCGGCGTTCAACCTGCGTTTACCGCGGCGTGGACGGCTGGCCAAGGGCTGTGCCGCCGACATCGTCGTCTTCGATCCCGCCACGATTCAGGATCGGGCAACCTTCGCGGACCCGCACCAATACGCCGCCGGTGTGCAACACGTGTTCGTCAACGGTGTTCAGGTACTGCGAAATGGCGAGCATACCGGCGCCAAGCCGGGGCGAGTGGCGCGTGGCCCGGGCTGGCAGGCCGACTGAGCGAACAAGCACCTCATGCGTGGCAATGTAGCGGCCAATGTCTCGTCGGCCGTCTTCTCGCGCAGTCACATCTTCGGCGGCGATGCGGTCTTCGCTGCGTGTTACGTTTTCGGCCTGATGTTCTTTGTGCATGCCGGGTGCTATGGGCAGGTCGTAGACCTGCCCATGAATACGCCGTGGACGCACGGGCAAACCCGCCTTCGGCGGGCCTGCCCATGGCA
>JAFGRR010000472.1 GCA_016935035.1 Phycisphaerae bacterium
CATCTGGGGCGGTGGCATGGCCATGCCCGAGGTCGTCATCCAACAAGAGGTCACGCCGCTGCTTGACGAGCTGGGTCTGACACACGCCGAGTACGCCGATGGCCTGCACGTGATCAGCGCCATCGAGCTGGCCGCCGGCCTGGTGATGAAGGCCGTGCAAGCCGGCGCCACCATGCTGAACCTGACAACCGCCGAGGACGTGTCGGTGCGCGCCGGGCGTGTCACAGGCTTGGTCGCCAACCGCACGAACATCGGCGGCGCGCTGCCGGTGGACCCGATCATGTTCGAATCGCGCGCCGTGATCGACGGCACCGGTCATGAGGCGTTCGTGGTCGAGTGCCTGCGCCGCCGCGGCCTGCTGCCGGCGTTGACCGCAACGGAAGGCTTCGGCGAAGGCCCGATGGACGCCGCTGCCGGCGAAGAGTTCGTCACTAAGAACGCGTCGGAAATCTACCCTGGCCTGTGGGTCTCAGGCATGAGCGTCTGCGCCGCCATCGGCGGCCCGCGCATGGGCCCGATCTTCGGCGGCATGCTCCAAAGCGGCCGCCACGCCGCCCAACAAATCCTGACGGCGTTGGGGAAGGGGTAGGAACGCTGGCGGATGCGCGCGAGGTGCTGTGCCGCCGTATCACCGAGCATACGGATGGGCGGCCGCCGGACGCGCAGTCCTGACGCCACGTGCACGTTGCTCTTGCCGCGACTTCTAGTCTTGTTGAGACAGCACGACTCTGGGCGATAGAGCGTTCAGCAGGTCCTGAATCGCCTGGTAGTACTCAGCGTAGTCCTCGGCCGGAAAAGACCCCGTGGCTTCATCTGCGCTGCATTGCAGGACGAGCGTGCCCGACGATTGGCTGGCGTCCACACTCCATTTGGCGAAGCGTGACTCAGACTGGCGGGCCAGGGTCGCCAGGTTGGCTGCTTCGGTATTGTCCGGCAGGACAAAGCGCGTCTTCGACTCCAGCCGTGTCGGCACATCGATCTCAAACGGTGATTGCCGTGCGTCAACGACATCCGCTTCCATGTAATGAGATTCCCACATTGTCGGCAGGCGGCCGATCAGCTCGTCATGGGCCTCGTGCATCACGTCGCGCACCGTGTATTTCATGTGCAGCCCGATCGGCTTGTCCAGCGACTGCCGGTCGATGAGCTCCAGATCTTGTATGCGTGGCGCACCGCGCGATGCCATCAGTTGCTGGAGCACCTCGCGGTGCCGCGCCTCATCAAATGCGTCCAGAAATGCGCGCATGCGCTGCGCGTATACGCCGGTAACAGTGAGTGTCTCGTCAACTGACGCGTGTGTGCCGTCGACGAGCTCCACCGTGCGCTCGACGCTGATGGTGTCGGGTCCGGCGTACGTGGCGGTCTTGACCAGGTGCGGAGCATCAGGGTCTAGCACGAGAATGTGCTGGTCCGCCAGAGCATAGTCCTGTGCGGCCATGACGTCGGCGCTCTTGTTCGTGCAGTCAAAGAACCGGTCGCCGCCAGGGCCGCCCAGGTGGACGATCATGTGATCGAACTGGTCCAGCGAGGGCAGATCGGGATGCACGACACCAGAGGAATTGACCAGCGCGAGGTTGGCGTGCAGGTCGACGGATTGCAGCAACTGGCGCAGCAGCAGTGAGTGGTCCTTGCAGTCGCCGTAGCGGTTGCGGATCGTGGACTCCGCTGTGTTGGGAATGCTGGCACGGCGACCGAACGCGATGGCCTTGTACGTGTACTCGCTCTGCACGTGGCGAGTCAGCGCCGCGAGAATGTCCTCCTGATCGGTGAGATTGCTCGTTAGACGTGCCGCCAGCGAGCGGGTCTCTTCATCCGGCGTAGGGTGATCCGCGAGCTTGCCAAGATATTCGCGGGCCTCGTCTTCCCACGAGAGGCGGCTATCGGCGAAGGCCACCGTTGGCAACCATCTGTCGTATCGCGGCTGCAGCGACTCATAGCGATACGCTGGATGCCCGGCGAGCGACCAGCAGAGTGCGTCCGGCGCGCTGTCGAAGCGCAGATCGCCGGAGGCCTGGCATGAGAGGTGTTGAATGTCGCCGCGCGCGAAGAACGCGTGATAGCGCGTCGGATACACGTGCGTGAAGGCATGCACCTCATATGGCCAGCGATCCGGCGCCGACGTGTCCCTGGTGGTTACGGCGACATCGAGCACATGGCCCACGGCCAGGCCGGGCACGGGCACGTGCAGCACCTTGTCCCGCGAGGCCGTCTCGTCCGACGTGCTGTCCGTGACGTAGTACGTGTCGATATCGCCGGTGCCGATCACCTCGCCGTTGGCGTCCCTGACCGTCAGCCAGTTGACATAGATCTCCTCGCACAGTGGGTCGAAGCGAAAGTCCAGCGTGCTGAAGTCATTGATGCCCCGGCGCGTCCTGATCGCGATGGTGGAGTACTTGGTCTGCTTGCAGACCTCGCTATCGTCAAACTCGACACCGATGACGTAGTTCAGGACACATGTCTCGTCATGCTCATCGATCGTTGCCTCATCAGCGGTGGGCGCCACCTGCATCTGGTTGTTGATGGCCGTCGGGATCTGAACCGGATCGATCGGCTTGCGAACGCTGCTGTTGTCGCCTTGTCCGAGCATCCCTGAAGCGTGCATCAGAAGCTGGCGGCTGTCATCGTCGGTCGGATCGAGACGGGTGGCATTCTCAAACGAGCGTTTGGCGTCGGCGTAGCGCTTGAGTCCCAGTTCGCAGCAGCCCTTGAGTGCATGAATGCCCGCGGTCTCGCCGCTGTTGTCGATGAGTTGCTGGCAGACCTTTATGCCATCGTCATACTGGCCGGCGCCCCAGTAACTGTCGGCCAACTGGTATGCGACTTCGGCGTCGAAAATGCCGGTGTCGAGCAGCTCCCGCAGTATGTCAATCGCCTCCTTGTACTGCTCCTGCTCACTGCAAACGCGCGCCTTCCACAGACGCAGGTCACGCGTTGGATGGCGAGCAAGGGCCGCATCGATTGCGGCATGGGCCTGGTCGTATTGTTCGAGCGTCACGAGCTGGCTCAGGTAGTCGTCGAAGTAGACGTCGCTGCTGAAGCCCGCGGCGAAAATGCGGCCATAGATCTCGGCGGCCTCTTTATGGCGGTCCAACTGCCCGAGCTGATAGGCGCGATTGGCGTGCGTTTCGTGGCTCGCGGGGAACCGCTCGATGTGGGCATCGAGAAATTCCAGCGCCACCTGGTAGTTCTCGAGGATGTCATACAAATCCACGACGTCATTCAGGTACACGCCGTTGTCGTCATCGTACGCGAATGCGCGTTTGGCGTAGTCGATCGCGCGCTCGATATGGTCGGCGTCGTGAGCGACCATGGCGAGATTGGCAAAGAGCAGGGCCTGCAGCGCGCGTTCCTTTTCTGTCAGGTCCCGCGCGGTGTCAGCGCTGTCGAGGAATTCGACCTTTCGCACTAGTTCGACGGCCTTCTCCATGCCCGTTTTGCTGCCGTGGGCCGCCCAGGCCGCGAGGAGGTAGGCGAAATCGCCGTTGCGGAGCACATGCAGCTGGTAAGTGTAGGTCACACTCTCGAGTGAGCGGGTCGCGTCGAATACGTAGCCGTTCGCAGCGCCCAGCGAGTACGGGGCCCCGCCGCTCACGTCCTTCGGGTACTCCATATCGAGCGTCTTCAGCAACGCGGTGGCCAGTTCGGCGTCGGTGGGTGCCAGGCCGTCCAGACGTAGCGGGACGACGCCCATCGCCACGGAGGTGCCATAGAGCGCGCCGGCGTGTGCCTCCGGATAGTCCTCGTCGATGGAATCCCACTTCATCCATCCGCTATCGCCCATTCGCAACCGGTATCCGTACTGCGGCGCGTCGACGTTCTCGGCGGCCGCGCCGGCGACAACGGCCACGCGATCCGCGTCGATGAGCCTGAAACCCTGCGCAAACGCATCCGCCGCTTCTCGAACGTCGAGCGTATTGGCCTCGGGACCATACGTGATCAGTTGCCACGCGTAGCCGTTGTGAAGGCCGATCCAGTTGGAATAGCTCAGTCGTTGACCCGCCACCGTCGCTGTGCAGGTGTATGTCAACCCTTCGACGCCGGCGACAGTCTTGGGTCTCTGGCGGCCCATTTGCACGTCTGCGCCGGCCGACTTCAGGTGTGCCTGGGCGACGTTGGCGAGCATCTCTGCGGTCAGGTCATGCTGCGTCCCGATCGTCTCGGCGATCACCGTGAACAAGGTGTGTGGCTTGCTTCGCGCAAAGGCCACGGTTGTGGCGGGGGTGACCGCCGCCAGGTCTATCTGTGCCCACGACTCGCCCGGAACGTGAAGACGGAAGTTGTACTTCTCGAACGTGTAGTCCGTCTGGCGGTTCGCGGCGACGGGCGCGGGTGTTCTGGCCTTGGCCAGTTGGGTGCGCGCCACGACCACCTGCCAGACGAGCGCGATGGTCCCCAGGCTCAGCAATAGAGCCGTGGCGGCCTGCCAGCGACCCTGGGAATAGGCGACCTCGCCGCGCCCATACTGGATCAGGCCGACGATGGCCAGAACCGGGGCCGCAACCAGCAGACCGACCGCGGCCAGCCACAGCGCTACCATCACGCCGCCTGTCATGGGTGGGTCCGCTGGGGTCGATGTCTTGAGCAACTGACCGATGGCCGTTGCGACCAGCCAGCCCCCCAGAAAGAACGCCAGCGACAGAACGCACGTGGTGCTCGTCGTCGGGCGTCGCATGATCTGGATGCACTTGATGATGCCGGCCAGCAGAATCGCGTACCAGAATACGACGCCGCAAAAGATGCTGGTGTTGTTTGCCGTCGTCTTCGCCAGCAGTTCGTGGGCGGCCATGATCAACATCGGCATGGATCTCCTCTCGCCCCTGTGTGCCCCCTGGCACGTCTCCCGCTGATGTCGCCATCGGGCCGCGCTCAATCACCCACGACTGGGCAGCCGGCACTCGTCCGCGAATGCGGTTACGGAGCGTGTTTCACATAGATTACGGTGGCCCACGGGGGACCGGCAAGGTCGGAAAGCCGGGATGGTCCGGCCGCAAGTGAGCAACCGCCGGCGATGGCGTCTACGCCGTTGTGCGTCTGCCGTCATCGGGCGGCCGGCGTACGTACATACTCTGGGTGTACTGTCGGAAGTGCGCCGCTATGCTGTCCGTGGTGGTGTGCCGTAGCGGGGGAACGAGTCGCCGCGCGGGGCGGCGCCAGCAACTTGTCAAGATGCCTTGGGCCAGAACGGAGAGACCATGAACGACGAATGCGGAATGCAGTTGGGCACGTTCTGCTGGGTGGAGTTGATGACGCGCGACACGGCGGCGGCGAAGGAGTTTTATACGAAGCTGGTCGGGTGGCAGGCTCAGGAGCAGGACGTCGGGCCGATGAAGTACACCATGTTTACGCCGCCCGGCGGACAGGGGCCGGTCGCCGGCATGATGTCGATGGATGACCCGCAGTTCAGGGGCATTCCGCCGCACTGGATGCCATACATCGCGGTCGCCAACGTCGATCAGAGCGCCGTGCGTTGCAAGGAACTGGGCGGCAAGGTCAAGATGTCGCCGACGGACATCCCCAACATCGGACGCTTCTGCGTGATCGAAGATCCGACCGGAGCGGTCATCAGTCTCTTTTCCGGACCGGCGGGAGCTTGATCCGCGGCACTCGTCACGGCGCGGTCGGACGGTCGCGGTGGCGGTCCACGATGCAGAAGAAGCCGAACGGCTCGGCGCTTTCGTTGCGCAGCTGATGGACGGCGCCGGGCGGGGTATATGCGACGTCGTGCGGCGTCAGGGCGATGTGCTGGTCGTCGAGTGTTAGTACGCCGGCGCCGCGGGCACAGATGATGGCGTGAATGTGCTGGTGTTTTTCGAGGCTGGTGTAGCCGCCGGGGGCGATCTCGAAATAGCGTACATCGAACGCGGCCGGTTCGCCGGTTTTGCCCAGCAGCTCGGTGCGCGTGACGTTGTCGAAGGGTAGCTCTTGCGTGCCCTTGTAGAGCGTCGGCGTGCGGCCGTCCCATGTGAAATCGGGGTTGAAGGGCAGGTGCGGCAGCACGCGTGCGTTTGCGTCGGCGCCCGGAAGCTCACAGGTACTGAGGTGGCCGGCACGATCGGGCGTAAGGTCGCGCTGGGGCTCGACCAGTCGCGGAGCAAACGGCTCGCTGAGGCGGCGCAAAAACGTGGCCGTGCTGTCGCGCAGATTGTCTGAGTGCGCGAGCAACGCGCCACCGATCAGGAAAACCGCGTCAGCGCCGTACATCTTCGTCATGCTCGGAAGGTTGTCGAAGCGCATGCCGCCGGCGGGCACGGGCAGGGCGGGCTTCAGGTTGCCGAGCGGCTCGAAGAGGTGCTGTCCGATGCCCAGGCACTCTTCCTCGGTGAACGAGAAACGCCCGCCGTGGTTTGGGTAGACCGATGCGTCGGCCCCGGCGAGCCGCAGCAGCTTGCCGAGCAGTATCGCCGGTGCGATGCCGTGTTCGCGGTCGTGCATGAACGTGCCCGACCAGGCCGGGTGAGCCATGAAGGCCAGCGCGTAGCGTTCGGCGAGATCGCGCAGCGCGTCGAGCCCGGTGATGAACGGGCAGACCAGCACGCCGCGGATGCCGAGATTCAGCACGAAACGCACTTGGCGTTCGAGTTGATCGACCGTTGGCAGCAGGGCGGGAAAGTACAGAGTATTGCGCCCGGTTTGCGAGTTGGCGTCGCGGACGGCGTCCTGACAGGCGGCGACGCGGCGCTCGAACTGGTCGGCGGTGACGTCGATCAGGTTGTGGTCATCCTTGATGATGTCGCCGCCGCCGAGCGCGAAATCGCGTGCCAGGCTGGCCAGGTGTTCGACGGTCGCGCCGCGCGGCTTGATGGCCGTCGCAAGTAGTGGGCGATCGTAGACGCCGAGCAACGCGCGAATCCCCGCGGTGCCGAAGTTCGGGCCGTGGAAACGCGACACGAAGTCGGCCGGCAGCGCGATATCCACAATGCGGATCTTGTTCTTGATAGA
>JAFGRR010000473.1 GCA_016935035.1 Phycisphaerae bacterium
GACCAACGGCGTGCAGCCGCTGTGGGCGGTGATCACGATCGGGTTGACGGCGCTGCTGGCCGACGACGTGGCGCTGCTGCGGGCGATGTGCCTGGTGTCGGGGCTGTGCTGGATCGGCGCGAGCGTGGTGCTGTACCGGGCGCTGCGGTCGTATGACCGCTGGCTGGGGCTGCTGGTGGCGGCCGGCTTCGTCTTTACGGGGTTCTTTCAGCGTTACGCGTTTCAGGGGATGGAGAACGGGCTGCACGCCCTGTTCTTCGCCATGCTGGTGCAGCTTGGCATGCGGCACCTGCGCACGCCGGAGCGCGTGGTATCCAACTATCGGCCAGGCTTCTATCTGAAACTGGGATTACTGCTGGGGCTGATCACGCTGACACGCGTTGATGGCGGGCTGTTGGCGCTGATCATCGGCGTGCTGGTACTGTTCGGTTTCATTCGCACCGATCCGAACTCGCGACCGTGGCTCAACGTGCCGGGGGCGTTCTTCACGGCGCTGCCGGGAGCATTGTTGGTCGGGGCGTTCGTTGCGTTGAGCCACGAGTACTTCGGCAGTGCCATGCCGATCAGCGGCAAGGTGAAGATATATCTCGAGAGCGTGTTTGAGCCGAAGTACGGCGGACCGCTGGGGTCACTGGCCTGGCACGTCAAGTTTCTCTCCGACATCGCTAGCAACGCATACGCCGACCATCTGAACCTGTCGCTGTTCGAGTGGTTCCATTGGCATTTGCCGGCGAAATATCCGCGCTGGCTGGTGTGGGTGTTTGCGCTGATCGGGTGGACCGCGTTTGTAGTGCGGCGGCGGCACGCCCTGCGGCACGTCACGTCGCTGATGCGGCCGTGGCACTGGTTCGTGACGGGCATTGTCGCGTTCATCGTGTTGCACATGGGCACATACGCGGTAGTGTTCTCGAATTTCACGCAGTATTGCACGTGGTACTTCGCGCCTGAGCTGATGGCGTGCTGGGTGCTGACGGGTGTGAGCATATTACTGCTCGGCCGGGCGATCACGCCGCGCGGTCTTGTTGTGCCGGGCTGCCTGATGGGGCTGTTCACGCTGGTGGTGCTGGGGTCGAACTTGCTGTTCGCGGTGCGGCCGCCGGCCAGTGACGCCCGCACCAACCAGTTCTATACCGCGGCTATGTGGTGCAACAAGACCTTGCCCGGTCACCAGACAGTCGGGGCGTTCAGCTCTGGCATCCTCGGCTACTTCGCCACCCATCATCAGGTCATCAACCTGGACGGGCTGATGAATGATCGGAATTACCTGGACGAGTACCTGAGCAAGAACCGTGTTCCGGAATACACGCGTGAGCGCGGCATAACGTATATCGCCGACTATGCACCGGTTGAGCAGTGGCGGGGGGGCAATTTCTGGGGGCTGTTGGTCGAGAACATGCAGCTCGTCCGCTGGTGGCACATGCCGGGTGATCTGCGTTACGCGGTGTGGAAACTGCTGCCCGAAGGCCGCGATCGCGACATCCTCTCGCCATGTGACGGCTTCTGTGATCGATTGTCGCAGGTGCTCTATGCGGCGGAGATCTACGGCCGTTACGACATGGTGTTGGAGCAGGACCTGGCCGACTACCTGACTCAGCCGTACGGGACGAACAAGCGCGTGCTCATATCGGCACCGGACGCGGACACGGGCGTGCTCAGGCACGTGATGGTGCCGGAGGACCACATTGCCGCGATCAACCTGACGCCGGACAACATCGACATCCAGCAGCGTTGCGGCATTCGCTTCGAGAATGCGCTGCTGCTGCTTGGCATCGATGTTCCGAAGTGGCAGTTGAAGGCCGGCCGTCGGTTCGTCATCACGCTGTACTGGCAGATGATCGCGGAGGAGCACGATCTGGCCGACGTGTCCTTCGAGCTATGGATCAACCCCGCCGATCCGGGCCTGCTGGAGGGTGTGCCGGCTGGACAGGTGCTCATAGACGGTTCGCGCGGTTGCCATGACACCTGCCGCGTTCAGAATTGGCGGCCGGGCGAAGTCGTGGCGGAAACACGTAGCATAGGTGTGCCGTACGGGATGCCGCCGGGCACTTATCCGGTGATGCTGGTGCTGTACGATCCGAAGCACGGCTGGCTCTTGCCGGATGGCCGCGTGCCCAGCGCGGCGGTGCCGGTGGTGCACCTGGGGAACCTCACGGTTGAGTAGTGCCTCGACCGCATACGCCAGCCGCATCTATGGCGGCGTAGCGACTGGCTTCCACACGCGGCACCTTTCGATCGGGATGTCGGCGGACTCGGCGTGCGGTGACCTGCCGATGATGGAATAAGAGCGGCCGGTGCTGCGCATTCGGCCGTAGAGCGGCGTCGTGGTGGGCGGCGGGTCTTCTACGTCGGTGGGTAGCGCGTAGAAGAGCGGCGAGGGTTGTTCGAGCTTGTCGCCGGGCGAAAACGGGACGAAGTCGAGTGCGTACCTGTCGGCTTCGGGCTGGCGCTGGTAGACGGCGATGCAGCCTGGGATGGGGCGGTCCAGGGCGAAGAACGCCGGCGTGTCGGGGGCTGAGCTGTCGTCGCGATGCGTGGTGAAGCGGCACCGCATCTGAGTGTTGCCGACGACGTACACCGGCACTGGCAACGCCACGCGCGGGTCGGACAGGTCGAGGCGGTACATGATCTGGTTGTAGTCGTACCACGGCGTGTGATCGTCATTGCCGGAGAATGTCGCGGTGTATGTCCCCTCGAAGTAGATCAGCCGGCCGTTGTCCTCGTCGAACATCGGGTGTTGCTTGGGGTTGTAGAAACTGTAGCGGTCGTGCGTGACGATCTTGACGGCGTAGTGCCACGGCCCCAGCGGTGTCTCGGCCTCGGCCAGCCAGATCTCGCCCAGCATCGACGTGCCGAAGATCTCGCACGCGATCATGATCCAGCGCTGGCGATACTCATTCCAATAGACCGACGCACCGTGGGCCATTACGGGCTTGCCGCTGGCGACGTCGAAGAGGCGGAAGCGGGCTTCGTCGGGCTGCATCGCGCCGGACTTGATGAGCTCTTCCTGCTTGGGCGGCAGCAGCGGCGGGGCGTTGTGCTTCCAGGCCCAGAGCATCGTGCCGGCATCGTCGCGGTCGAGCTGTGGCTCGTCCGCGGTGCAGCCGGGCTTGAGGCAGGTGAAGCACTCGTAGTTGGCGACGTCGAGCATCTGGTCACGCGTGGCGCGGACGCGGATGATCGGGAAGGGGCGGCAGTAGTAGAAATACTCAACGCCGGCGTCGGTGTAGCGGAATGGGTGACCGCCGGGAATGATCGGGTTGTCGGCGTTCCACTCGGCGATGGGTTTGAAGATTTGTTCGGCGTCGTTGTATTCGAGCAGGCCACGGTTGCTGGCGCTCATGTCCTGGCGGACTTTGGCGTACGCGGCGTACAGGTGCTCGGTGCCGTCGGCGTCCTTGAGGGTGACCAGGCCGTCGATCCAGGTTGGGCCGGGGCCGGGAATTGGGGCCATTTCCTTGGTGAAGCCGCTGTCGCGGGTGAAGTAGGCGAGGTTTACGCCGGCGCTGGGGGACAGGCCGCCGGCGGTGGGCAGTTGTGATGTTGCGCCGGTGACCTGGAAGTTGCCGAGCGGGTAGGCGGTCCAACTGGTGTCGCCCCAGAACCAGTAGATGCGGTCGTGGTAGACGGTGTTCACAACGCTGTCCTGACCGACGACGAGAGCGTTGAGTACTGGTTGGGCAGTCGGCGCGTCGCGGCCGAGCAGGATGCTGTCGCGATAGATGCCGGCGCCGGTGACGCGGTAGAGGCGCTCGGCGAGGTTGAGGCGTTTGATGCGGAGTGTGGCGCTGCCGCCGGGCTCGACCTTGAGGCGTTTGCCGCGATAGCCGAAGCCGTCGGCGGGGTACTCGTAGCCGTGGCTGGCGACCTGGAAGAAGACTTCCTGGCCCATGAGGCCCGGCTCATTGAATGCGACGAGGCCGTTGCTGTCGGTCGGACAGCGGGCGTTGCAGGTGGTGCGCAACTCGACCAGCGGCACGCCGCGGCCGGTGTCGTCATCGACGACTTCGATGGTGAAGTATTCGGAGGGGGCGGCATTGGCCGCGAGTGCGGTGAGCAGCAGGGCGATGAGTACGCGCGGCATGGTTCGGCTCCCGTCTTGCTAGCGGCCCGCTCTTGTCGGCAGGGCGGCGTCAATTGTAGCGTCCACTCCCAGCGTCGGGCGTGGAACGCCGGAAAACCGACAACTGCGAGCGTACATGCCACGGCTGACGGCAATTCACTGTTACCGCACAACCCGACAAGTGTCCTCCGAAATCGACTTGTCGTACCAGCGCTCATGTCGACTCGGTCAGGTCGGATTGGTGCCACAGTTTAGCGTTGTACTGCCCGCTTACGGATACTAACATGGGGCAGGCATTGGGATCGAGCCGGCCTGGGCGGCCATCGACGTCCACTATCGTCGGCGGGGATGATTGGCTGGATGTGAACACTGCGGGGATTGCATCATGAACACGAGTCAGTTGGGTGCTGTGATGGTCCTGATTGTGGTGCTCGCCGTCGGCGTGGCTCTTGCCGACCAGGATGGGCCTTTCCCGGCCGTCGAGTACCCAGGTGGGGCTTCGCGCATCATCCACGTCCTGCAACCGGTCGGCGGCGAGGTTTGGACCGCCGGCGCGACGCAACTTGTTGCGTGGAATGTAGATGAAGCAATCGGCTACGTGTCGGCGCGGCTGTATGACGGCGCTACGGAGCGGGCGGTCCTCGGGTATGTGCCGGCGGGCGAACTGCAGATGACCGTCGAGGTGCCGTTCTACGCTGGAGACGGCGACAACTACACTGTGCACCTGCGCTGGTCGGATGAGACGGGTGTCGTTGGGGCAGCTTCGAGTCCGGTGTTTGGCATCGCCGGCTCGTGGGCGGTGCCCAGCCTGACGCTGACCAGTCCCAACGGCGGCGAGGTTTGGGCGGCGGATTCGTTCCAGACGGTCACGTGGACCAGCCAGAATCCGACAGGTGATGTCGAGATCTGGGTGTTCGACGGCGGGACACGATACGACTACCTGGGCACGGCGGCGATGGCTGACGGCCAGTTCACGTGGCCGATTGTGCCGTGCATCGGCGACCGGGCGGATTATCGCATTCTGGTGCGCTGGGCGAATGATGAGATCAGCGTTGAGGATGCCAGTGACGCGGATTTCGAGATCGCCGGGTCCTTTGATCCGACGATTACGATCACGAGCCCAACATCGAGCGATGTGTGGCCCGCCGGCACCACGCAACTGATTACGTGGGTGAGTGATTGCGCGACGTGCAACGTGGACGTGAAGCTCGATAGCGTCAGGGTTTTGGGGCGAGTGCCGGTGATGGACGGCGGGTTGACGTGGTACGTCCCGACAGGATTAGGTACGAGCTACAACCCCGCAATCACGGTGACGCTCAACGAGTGCGGCGACACGGATGTGCAGGATGAGTTCCATGTGAGTGGCTTGGTAGCGCCGACGCTGACGCTGGTCAGCCCGCAGTCGGGTGAGACCATCACCGCCGGCCAGCCGTACACGATCACCTGGCAGAGCACGGACATTGAGGGCGACGTTGACATTCTGGTCCCGAACGACTCGTGGTATCAGACGGGGCGCATCTCGGTGCCGGCCTCGGCGGGCAGCTTCGTGTGGCCGGTGCCGCTGAATCTGGCCGCCGGCAGCTATCCGGGGGTCACGCTGATCGCTTCGGATAGTTGTGCGAAGGTGACTGCGAGCAGCGGGACGATCAACATCGTGGCCGGCACGGGGACGTTTGGTGACGTCAACGGCGACGGCGACGTGGACGTGCGGGACCTGGTTGAGATGCAGCGTAGCTACACCGCACGCGGTTTCGTGATTCTTGATCCGGCGATAGCGGCATTTGACGCCGAGCCGGATGGTGACATTGATATCGACGATGCGTGTCTGCTGCTCGACGCGCTGTGTGGCCCGGTGGCCGAATAGAGAGGGGACAGAGCACATGAGACGCGCTTTTACGTTGACGGAGTTGGTGGTTGTTGTCGCGGTGCTGGCGTTGCTGCTCGTTGTCTTGACGCCATCGATCCAGGCGGCGCGCAGCCGGTCCGACTCGGCGATTTGCCTGAGCAATCTGCGAACGCTGGGGCAGTACATCCGCTTGTATGCGGACCAGTACGACGATTGCCTGCCGGGAGGGTGTCATCCGGCGGTTTATCACAATGCGACGGTGGAGGTAATGGGGGCGCTTAACGCGAAGAGAATACTGACCTGGAAGTTGCGAGAGGTGCTTGGCGACATGGTCACGGATCGCGTTGTGACCTGTCCAACTATGAGCAAAGTCGTGCCGGACTGGCACTTTACGGACTACTACAACCACTCAGGCAAGTATGTTTATCCGGTACATTACGCGCTGAACAACTATGGAAGTGCCGGCGAGAGTGGGCCAGCAGGATCATCGCGGCACACGGACCCGCCGCATTACTTTGGGTACAGTGCGCCTCCAGGAGCGTCGCCGGATGTGTTGGCATTGGAGGCAGCGTACCCACCACTGCCATTCGGCGCTGTACCAAATGCAGATCGAGAGTGGATGATTGCGGATGCGTGGTATCGAAGTCGCAGCGGGTATGGGCCAAGCCAGGAAGGACCATATCAGGAGGAGTGGAGTGGAGCGGCCTTGCCATACTTCGCGCCTCACGGGCAGCCGGCTGGACGGACCTATAGATACACCAGCGATAGACTAATCGGCTGCGCTAATGCACGCCGGATGCGAATGGATGGGTTTACAAATGCGCTCTTATTCGATGGTCATGCAGCCGGCGTTGTATCGCGAGTCTGTCTCTTGTACGCCTATGAGGTGTTTTACGGGTTTCCTGGAACGGTGAACCCGAAGTACGATGGCGACAACGTGACTTGGCAGTGATTAATCGGATGAGAGACCGCCTTGTTGGTTCCTCTTGACGGGATGATGTTGTTTGGTTCGACAATGGGCGACGTGCCGTGCGGCCGCGGGGCTGGACAAGAGGCGTAAGCATGAACACGCTCAAAGCACCACGTGGGCAGGGGCGTCCTTTGCGGCAGATAATAAGGCGCGGCTTCACGCTGGCGGAACTAGTGGTTGTAGTCGCGGTGGCGACGCTGTTGTTGGTAGTCTGCACGCCGGCGATACGCGCGGCACGCAGTCGATCTGACTCGGCGGTTTGCCTGAGCAACCTGCGCACGCTTGGACAGTGCATACGCGCGTATGCCGACCTGCACGATGATCGACTGCCGGGGCCGCTGTCGCCGTCGATCAACCATGACGCGACCGCGCTCTCGCATCAGTCCCTTATCGAACGCCAATTCACTTGGGTCATGCAGCAAGCTCTTGGGAACACCGTTTCGGATCGTCTCGTTACCTGCCCGACGATGAGCAAGATCGTGCCGGACTGGACGTATGAGGACTACAGCCTGCGCACCGGCGACAACATACTGCCGACCCACTATGGACTGAACAGTTACGGCGAGGCTTCCGCGCTCGGCACCTACCGCGCCACAACGCCGCCGTTCTACTTCGGCTACAAGGACATTCTGTACGACTTCGACCCGGTCACGATCGGGGCGGTCGCTAACGCCGAGCGCGAGTGGATGATCGCGGATGCCTGGTACCGGTACCGGCTCAATTCGTTTGAACCCCAGTTCGGTAACGAAGGGCCTCATCAGTACGCCTGGGGGGAAATGGCACAGCCATACTTCGCGCCTCACGGGCAACCCGCTGGGCGAACGTATCACTACACCACCGTCAACGATCGCAGCGCGGCCTGCTCCGCCAACCGCGCGGCTCGTTCCGATGGTTACACCAACACGCTTTCCTTCGACGGTCACGCCGCCGGCGTGGTATCGCGAATCGGGGCCGTTGGTGCGTTCGAGATCTTCTACGGCTTCCCGGGAACCGTGAACCCGGCCGACCCGGTCAGCGGGGTTGTGTGGCAGTAGCGGGGGGTATCTGGCGCTACGTGGTTACTGCGTTAGCCGCAGCTCGGGCTCATCCAATGGCCCCGAGTCCGACGCCGCGCTGTTGTCGGCGACCTGCTCGGCGGTTTTGGCGCCGGGGATGGCGGTGTGGCAGGCGGGGTGGGTTATGCAGAAGCGCAGGGCTACCTGGGCCATCGTCTCGTCGGGGTGGCTTTCGAATAGCGGGCGCGAGCGGTCCAGGTCTGAGAGGTACTTGTCGAGCTTCTCCGCTGACAGGTTCATGTTGCGGTGATCGTCGGGGCCGAACGTGCTCTGGCGTGTGAACTTGCCGGTCAGTAGGCCGAAGAGCAGGGGGATGCGCACGATTACGCCGATGCCGTGCTGCTGGGCCTTGGGAAACAGGACGCGTTCGGCCTCGCGTTCAAGCAGGTTGTAACGCACCTGGATGCAATCAAGCAGGTCGGCATGGCGGTCGAGCAAGTGGGCCTGCTCGGTCTCCTTGAACGACTGGATGCTCAGGCCGGCGCATAGGATCTTGCCCTGGCGTTTGAGCGTTTCGAGCGCCTCCCACGGCTCGTCGCGTTCGAGCTTCTCCAGGTCGGGGCTGTGCAATTGCAGGACGTCGAGCGCCTCGACGCCGAGACGTCTCAGGCTCTGCTCGGCGGCGAAGATGAGATACTCCTTCGTGTACGTCTGGCGGATGGGGCCGTAGCCCTGGTCGTCGGCCTTGTCGGCGTTGTAGAAGTCGTTGCCGGCCTTGGTTGCGATGACGATCTCACCCTTGCCGCGTTCCTTGATGACGCCGGCGATCAGGTCTTCGGAGTGGCCGAAGCCATAAACGTCGGCGGTGTCGATGAAAGTCACGCCGGCGTCCAGGGCGGCGTGTATCGCGCGGATCGAAACCTCGTCGTCCGTCGGTCCCCAATTCATCCCGCCGATGGCCCAGGCGCCGAAGCCGATGGTCGAGACGCGCGGGCCGCGTTTGCCGAGATTGGTGTACTGCATGGTCGGTGCTCCTGGGAGATCGTAGTCGTACGCCGACAGTGTACCGTTCGTCGCCCGCAGTGTCGCCGCCGCGTAGCGTCGGCCCGTGTAGCGTCGGCCCCCTGCGGCCGACGTATGACGCGAGACCCGCCACCGCGATAGCGCCGGCACGCCCCGTGGCGGCCGACGTCCCGTCGGCCTCTACATCGGCGCTGCTGCGGCGGCCACTGCCTTCTACGTCGGCCGCGGGGGGCCGACGCTACATGACGCCGTCGACGCTACATTTCCCATATGTGTAGCAATAGCAGTAGTGAGACGGTGCCGTCGATGATTGGTTCGTTGGTTGAGAAGTCGGCGAAAACGTCGTGATAGACGGCCACATCTGATTGAAAACGTGCTAGCCGATCTTCGCCGAAAGGGGCGAATTTCAGGCTGTCGTTGATGTCCTTGTAGACCGGGCCGTCGACCAGGCCGCCGACCGGCAGGTGGTTGATGAGTTTGTAGAACAGGTGGTGCGGCTTGCTGGCGGCGTCGCCGTCTTCGGGCACGCCGATGACGAATGACACGCCCCATGGGTTGCGGCCGAAGATCCAGTCGCGGGCTTCGGTGCCGAGTGTGCGAAACTGCGTGTCGCCGGTCATTTGTTCGTATAGCCGGGCCTGGGTTGCCAGTGCGACGACGTCATTCGTCGAGCACCACACCAGCGGGGTGCCGAGGCGGTAGGGGTTCTGCTCGGCGAGTTTGCGCACGCGCTCGAGCCCGGCGCGATAGAAGCCGGCGAGTTTGGCCTGCGTGTCCTTGTCCGCGTGCGGATACAGCCGCCAGTGCGCGAGGTTCACGTACGGAAAGAACTCATAGTGGCCGTGACGCAATTCGCCCATCCATTTGCTTTCGCCGGCCTGCTCGGCGTAGCTAATGGCCTGCTTCAGATACGTCTCGTCCTTGGTGGCGATGTACAACTCGGTGGCGGCCCATTCGAGATCGTCGAGGTAGGTGCTCTCGCCGTAGTAGTACGGGGCCCGCACCGGCACGGACATGGCGCAGCCCGGCTTTGATTGAGCGAGTTTGTAAAGCGACACGGCCTTGTCGAGATCGCCGGCTAGGGTCAGGGCGGCGGCGCAACGCCCGGCCAGATTCGCCACGCCCGTAGACTTGTTCTGATACTCCGGCCCCTGCGGCTCACCCGTCGCCAGCCAGCCCGAACGCGGGCCGCCCGGGCCCCAGCCGTAGTCGCTCTGATCGTCGTGCCACAGCGTCTCCGGCGGCAGATGGTCACGATCATCGCCGATCTGCACGTAAATCGTGTCGGCGCTGGGATGCAGCCGGGCCACGAGATCAGCGCCCCAGCGAGCTTCGTCCTTCGCGTCGCCCAGAAACAGGGCGGCGACGCAGTACGACGTCGTGATCATGTGCTTGAGCCGATCGCCGGCGTCGTGCCAGCCGCCACGCAGATCGACGCGCTCGCCCGTGACCGTGTCGATGGCGTCCTGCTGATGACAGGCCTTGCCCGTGACCGGATTCTGCCCGCAGCGCTGCAGCCGCATGAATTCGAGCAGTTTGCCGGGCACGTCTTTGTAGGCGTCCGGGCCGATCGCAAAGCGCGGCGACGTCGCGTGCTCGCACTCGACCACGTACTTGCCGGGCTTGCGCACCGAGCTGAAGTCGAGGCGGTAGTTGTGCTTGAACGGCCCCCACGAGCCGGCGTCCGGGCCGATGTCGGCGTGAAAATCGCCGACGCGGAACTCGCCCGTCAGCGGCTGATCGCTCGACAAAATCGCGATCTTGGGATCGTCCGGCAGATAGCCGATCTGGTTGACGCGAATCCAGGCGTCGTCCGCCGCCAGGCAAGGCAGCGCGAATAGCGCGGCAGTCAGGGTGCGAGAGAACATGGTCGAGTCTCCGGCGAGTGCTTGCGTGACAACTGGTTGTGCACGTACGTTAGTCGCCGGTGTGCACGTGGTCCATATTAGGCGTTGTGGCACACGTGCGCGTGGTTTGGTGATTGAAGAGCACTGCTCAAGAGCAGTGGCACACGTTTGGGGGTAACGCGCTAGGAGCGGCTGGATGCTGAATAGGCGACTCGGTCTCTGCGTGGCAGTTGGCGTCATCACGATTCCACTGGTGGCGTGCACGGCGCCCGGGCCGGACGCACGCTGGACGCATGTCGAAGGGGCGCCGGTGCGCGGCGACACCAGCCGGAAGTGCCTGGCGCTGATCTTCACCGGCGGCGAGCACGGCGAGGGAACGGCGCACATTCTCGACGTGCTGCGTGCAGCCGACATACGCGCGTCGTTCTTCGTCACCGGTGACTATCTGGCCGTGCCGGGATATCCTGATCTGGTGCGGCGGATGATCGCGGAGGGGCATTACGTCGGACCACACTCACATTCGCACCCGTTGTACTGTGCATGGGAGGATCGCGCGCAGACGCTGGTGACCGAGGAGTTTTTCCGCGACGATCTGGAGCGCAACATCGCCGATCTGCGCGAGCTTGGGGCACTGCCCGCCGGCGAGCCGCTGTATTTCATCCCGCCCTACGAGTGGTACAACGCCGAGCAGGTTGCATGGGCGGACGCGATGTGCATCGTGCTATTCAACTTCACATCCGGCAGCGGCTCGAATCGCGACTGGATTCCCGAGGGGCAGGCCAAGTTTGTGTCATCGCAGGCCATTCTCGACGGCATCCTGGAGTACGAGCAGCGCGACCCGCACGGGCTGAACGGCTTCCTGCTGTTGTTGCACCTCGGCGCTCAGCGGGCGGACAAGATGCACATGCAACTCGAGCCGCTGATCGACGAGCTGCGGCGGCGCGGCTACAAGTTCGCGCGCGTTGACGAGATGCTTGTGCAAGACGGACGCTCGCGTTCGCATCGGGGCAAATCTCGATAGCCGCCACGCAAGTCGTCGTCCTTCATGCCCCGCGTTTGAACATCTCGACGTCCGAATTCGCACCGGTCTCAAGGCTTGGCGGTATCGGGGCATAATTCCTACAGGATTTGTCGGTTATCACGGGCGATGCCATCCAAACCGATCTAGTGATGTTGCACGCGCCTCGCCCTGTCGCGCCTGGTTATTGGTCCATGGCGTCACAGTGGGTTGCGGTGCGTGACGAACGACCCGGTCGCCCTGAGCGCGGGAGTTTCGATGTCCCGACGTTGCTCGCTGGCAGGTCTGCATCTCGTGCAGCCGAGGCGCAGTGCGTGGCTATGCCGCGCGAGCCTGCTCCTGGTCGCCGCGGCGACATTATCGGTCGCCAGCTTCGCCACCAATGGTGTGGAGCCGATCGACACGAGCCTGCAGGCGCGGGCACGCGGCGGGGCCGACGTGGCAATCGGCGACTCGGCGCTCTCGCAGGTCAATAACCCCTCCAGCCTCGCGAATTTCCGCCGGCCGAGCTTTGATTTCTCCGGCCAGGTCTGTTTCCCGACGGCGCGCTGGGAAAGTCCGATCGATGAGTGTGAATCGTCGGTGCGGGTGATCCCGCTGGGCAACGCCGGGGTTGCCCTTCCGCTCGATGATCGCACGACCATCGGCTTCGCGCTGCACTCCAAGGCGGGGCTGGCGTCGCAGTATCGCATGCGCCACCTGATGATCCCCTGGATCGAGCGTGATGTGGGTGCGGATGCCAAGATGATCGGTCTGCATTTCAACATAGGCCACAAGCTGACAGATCGCCTGAGCATCGGCTTCGGTGTGCGCGGCGAGGTTGCAACATCCGCCTTCAGCATGGTTCTCGGTCCCTTGGACGCCGACTTCGGTCGGGGCTACGCGTATGGCGGGGGCTTTCAAACCGGTTTGATGTACCGTGCTACCGACGATCTGACGCTCGGCCTGGCCTACCGCTCACCGAGTTGGTTCGGCGATGTTAGCGGCGGACAAATGAAGGCGTCGCTGCTCGGCCTGCTTCCGGTCGATCTCGGCCCCGGACGGATCGAGTCTCTGCGATTGGCCCAGAAAGTCACCGCCGGCGCGGCATGGGATGCCACTGATTGGCTCAAGCTGGTTGGCGAGATGCGTTGGATCAACTACGGCAACAGCTCGTTCGACACGCTGACCGTTGCCACCGATGGAGCCCTGCCTCTGCGCATACCGCTGCCGATGGGCTACCAGGACCAGTGGGTCTTCGCGGTCGGCGCCGAGGTTAAGCTCGACGAGCACTGGACGTGGGGAGTGGGCTACAACTACGGCACCGACCCGGTGCGGCGTTCGAGTCTGTTACCGATGGGTTCAACGATAACACAACACCACATAACAACCGGCCTGCGCTACCAGAGAGATAACTGGTGGGTGGGTGTCGGTTACATCCTGGGCATGCGTGCCAGCATGGACGGCGGCGGATACAGCCGCGTCCCGCTGGGCGTTGATTACGGTCTGAGCCGCATCGAACAGACGCAGCACAGTGTGCTGGTCGGGTTTGGTTTCAGTTGGTAGGAGTCACGGTGTCTTGACACTACGAGTGAACATAGCCGCGCGTATCGTCGCCATCATAGAGTACTTCATTCCGGCGCGCGTGAGGACTGCTGGTGGCGTCGAGTATCATCGGGCTCGTCTACTGGTGGCGTTCGCGCTGGCCGTAATTGCCGCGGGCTGCCCATATGGGCTCCTCTATTCCTGGCAAGGCAGCGCTGACGCCCTCATGGTCATCGGCTTGGCGTTCTGTGCCGGGCTTTGCCTGTTGCTCGTGTTGCGCCGCACGGGTCGGATCCAGATGGTTGCGCGGATGAGCGTTGGGTTGTTGTATGCATCTCTGACCGGCTTGGCGTTCTGTCTCGGGGGATCACTCGCTCCACCGCTGGTCTGGTATGCCGCCGTACCACTTGTCAGTATTAGCCTGGAAGGTCGGCGTTCCGCGATGGTCTGGGCAGTTGTGGTCGTCGCGTCGCTGCTGGCGATGGTGGCGGCGGAGCAGGCCGGTTTCGCATTCCAGGACGATCTTGCGTATGACGGTCACCGCTTGGTCCAGGTTATCGTCGTAATCGGGTTGACCCTCCTGGTACTGACCCTGGCCGAGCTGCTGGAGTACTACCGCGAACAAGCGCTCACTAACCTGCGGCGTGAGAAGATGTTCTCGGAACACGTCGTCAACAGCCTGCCTGGAGTTTTCTACGTCTTTGATGATCAGGGTCGGTTCCTGAGTTGGAACGACAATTTCCGCCGTGTCACAGGCTACACCGAGGCGGAATTGACCTCAATGTGCCCCCGGGACTTTTTCACCGGCGAAGATCGCGGGGCAATCGCTCGTGCTGTTCAGCAGGTGTTCGAGACGGGAGAATGCGACACGGAAGCCGGGTTAACAAGCAAGGATGGTCGGCAGACACCATACTACCTTACGGGGCGCCTCGCTGTTCTGGATGGTCGACCTTGCCTTGTTGGGATGGGTGTGGATGTGGCCGAGCGAAGGCGCGCGGAGGAAGCCCTGCGCCTGAGCGAAGCACGCTTTCGCACGGCTGCCAGCACGGTCAGCGATCTGATCTACGAATGGGATGTTGCCACGGGACGTGTGGAGTGGTTCGGCGACATCGACGCGGCGCTGGGTTTTGAGCCCGGTGGTTTTCCAAGAACGCTTCAAGCATGGTTTGGACGCGTTCACCGCGAGGACCAGAAACGCGTGGCCAATACCATCGACCGTCATCGCGTCGAGACAGACCCGATCTTCGAGGAGTACCGCATCGAATGTGAGGACGGCCAGTGGCGTCACTGGGTGGACCGTGGCCAGCCGGTGTTGTCCGCCGACGGCAAGCCGCGATACTGGGTAGGCGCGTGCGTGGACGTGACGGACGAGAAGCGTGTCGAGCTGGAGTTGATCGCGGCACGTCGCGCGGCCGAGGCCGCCAGCCAGGCCAAGAGCGAGTTTCTCGCTAACATGAGCCACGAGATCCGGACGCCGATGACCGCGATCCTCGGATTCACCGATCTGCTCACCGAACTCGATGACCTCGAAAACGTGCCGTCGCAGTACCTCGAGGCCACGCGGACGATCAAGCGCAACGGCGAGCACCTGCTTGGCATCATCAACGACATTCTCGATCTCTCGAAGATCGAGGCCGGGCGCATGACCGTCGAGCGAATTCGCTGCTCGCCGTGCCGCATCATGGCCGAGGCCGCCGAGCTCATGCGCGTGCGGTGTGATGCAAAGGGACTGTCGATCGACATCGCATATGAAGGACCGATGCCCGAGACCATCGAAAGCGATCCGCTGCGGCTGCGCCAGATTCTCATGAATGTACTGGGCAATGCGGTCAAGTTCACCGAACACGGCAGCGTGCGACTGACCGGTGGCTTCGACCACGAAGGCGGTTCACGAAAGCTGCACTTCGACGTGACCGACAGCGGAATCGGCATGACTTCAGAGCAGGTGGAGCGTCTGTTCTTGCCGTTTACGCAAGCCGACAGCTCCACGACCCGCCGGTACGGGGGAACCGGCTTGGGCTTGACGATCAGCAAGCGATTGGCGGGAATGCTGGACGGCGACATCCGCGTTGTCGAGACGGGGCCCGGCTACGGCACTCGGATCAGAATAACCGTCGGCGCCGGGGACCTGAAGGGCGTGCGCTTCCTGACGAATCCGTCATCCGACAGCTTCGTTGGGCCGGAAGACACGCGGGCTGACGCGGCAGGCGACGAGCAGCCCTGTCAGGCCTGGTGCATTTTGTTGGCAGAGGATGGTCCTGACAATCA
>JAFGRR010000474.1 GCA_016935035.1 Phycisphaerae bacterium
CAGATGCCCGCCCGCGCGCGTCAGCAAGTCGCGCGCCGCCCCCACGTCCGTCGTGATGACCGGCAGACCGGCGTACACCGCCTCCCCCAACGCCAGGCTCCACCCCTCGCAGAACGTCGGCAGCACAAACGCATCGCACACGTTGTAGTACTTATGCGGCTGCGGACGATAGCCCAGGAAGCACACGGACTTGTTCAGGCCCAGCCGTTCCGCCTCCGCGTGTACCTTCTGTGTATAGGCCTGGTCCATCGCCCGCCCCAGGAAGGCGACCTTCAGCCGCGGATGCTCGCGCGTCACCTTCGCCAGCGCCTGCAAAAGCAGTATCTGCCCCTTCGGCGGATATATCGAGGCGGTCTCCAGCAGCACCAGGTCATCCGGCCCAAACCCCATCGCCGCCCGCTCGGCGTCGCGGTCCAGCGTCGCTGCCGTCTGGTCGATGGCCTCCCCATTGATCCCGTTCGGCACGATTACCATGCGCTCGGTACCAAGCCCATGCCGTTCATCCGCGTACATCGCGGCCGCCGCCGAAACGCACAGATACGCGTGCGTATGCGGATCGGCCGCCTTGACCTCGGCCAGTTGCTGCTCGGTCAGCCAGATGTACGTGCTATGAATCGTCTGCACGAACGGAATGCCCAGCTCGCTGGCGATCGCCGCCCCGTACGGCGCGAAGTGAGCGTTGATGACGTCGAACTCATGCTCGCGCAGCAATTCACGATAGCACTCATCGCGCTCGCCGGCACCAAGCGTCAGCACATGCGCCCCCATCCCGCGTGCCGCCACCGCCGCCGGCCCCTCCTGCCCGAGCACCAGCACGGATACGTCGAAGCGCTTCTTGTCGAGGACAGCGGCAATATCCAGCACCACCTGCTCAAACCCGCCCTGCACGAAGTCCCGCACCTGTAGCAGCACACGCAGACGCCGATCCGCCGGCTGATGCACCGCCGGCAACACGCGTCGCCGCGCCGCCGCCGGTACCGTGCGGTCATACCACACATTCGCGTTCGCAAACGTCACCGCCCGATCGAGCAACATCGGCCCGGGCTCGGCGTGAAACGCCCGACGCGTGAACACACCCAACCGCTCGAGCATCCGCGGCGTGCTCGCGAAACACACGTCCACCACCTGCTGCACCTCGGCAAACCGCTCATACGGTGCCAGTTCGTCGTCAGCGGCAAACCACGCCGCCACGCAGCACCCCGCCGGCAACTCGCGCTTGGCCAATGCCGGCAAGTTGTCCGCTCGGACAAGCACCAGCGTCTTGTCCTCCGGCAGCACGCCGCCATCCAGCTCGGCCAGATCGCGCACCGCGTGCGGCGCCGCATCCACATCATTCAGCCATGCGCGTGTGGCATCATCCGCATACACCGTCCAGGGCCGCCTGTAGAAAGCCGCACGCTCCTGCTGATGCTCCATCAGACGCCGCACGTGCTGCGCGATGCGATGTTCGGCGGCGTGGGCGCACAGCGTGTTGTCATGCACGCGATAGCGATACAGCACATCGTCCGTGCCCAGATGCTGGATCGTGAACAGCGTGTCCATCCGCATCCAGTAGTCATAATCCTCAACACCCATGTTCGGCGCATACTCGCCCAACATCCGCCCCACCCAATCGCGGTACATGAAGCACGCGCCGATGAAGTTGTCATCCCGCGTGGTCAGATCCTCGGTCGAGCGCGGCAGGTGAATGATGGGTGACTCGGGCGGCCGACGATTGTGCGCGCGAAAGCTAGGGTCATTAAGCGGCTCGCCGCGATCATCGATCGCCAGGTAATCGCTGTGCACCATGGCCACGTCGGGATGGCTGCGCAGAAACGCGACGTGCTTTTCCAGGTGCTCCGGCTCCATCAGGTTGTCGGCCGACGTCCACGTGCGGAATCCGCCGCGCGCGAACTCAAACCCGTTCGTCAAGGCCTTCGGCAACCGCTGATTGACCTGCGAGACCAGCCGCACCTTTGGATGACCGACATACTTGTCCAGAACTTGCTCGACACCATCCGTCGAGCCGTCGTTCACGACGACCAGCTCAAAGTCGGGATACGTCTGTGCCAGAACGCTCTCGATCGACTCGGCCAGCATGTCCGCCTGGTTGTAGACCGGCAGCACCACGGTCACGAGCCCGGAAAGCGCCGCCTCACCTTCGCCGGCCGGTGTGCCCTCCGGCCGCGCTGATGTACGTTCGGCCGCGTGCCGTTTGAAAGGCCGCGCGACCCAGCCTCCACCGGCGCGCAGCAACGCGCAGGGCCCCTGTCGCGCGTGAAAACGGAAACGCCGCTGCTTGTGCATGCACCAGCGTGCCGCGCGTTCGCGCAGGCTACCATGCGGGAAGATGGCGAAACGCACACGCCGAAGCGTTTGCAGCATACTCCAGCCCGTACCCTCGGTGATCGAGCGCAACTGGGCCTGAAGATCCTCGCACTGAAGCGACTTCTCCGTGAAGGCGCCGTCAAGCTGCTCGGTCCAGGCGTGCAACTCGGCATGGCGCTTCTGTGTTTCCGTCAACTCCGCGCGCAGCCGCGCGTTCTCACGCTCCAGTCGCTGCGTCACGTACCTTGGCGCGCCGTAAACAGCGATCAACTCACGTGCCGCGCCGATATCTTCACTGGCCTCGACAACTGCCAAGTGCAGGCGGCGAAAATCACCAAGCTGCTCGGGCAGTGACTGCGAGTCGAAGGTGCCGGACCGCCCCGCGTGCGATGTACCTTCCCCCAGTGAAACGCGTACAACCGCCACGTTCTGACAACTCCGAAGGTACGATTCGAGCAACACCAGCGGCCGATCCGCATATTGCAGCCGGTCATCTACGATCACCACGTCGAACTCGCCCCGCAACACCTCGCGCGCCAGTTCGAACTCCCACGCTGTGTATTGTCGCCGCGCGGTGCGGATGGCCCGGCCAGCGAAGTCGAGGCCGGTCACGCGCGCCTGCGGGCAAATCTCGACGAAAGCCGCGAGTTTTTCGCCATATTCGCACCCGACGTATGCAAGGGAGGTGGCCGCGAGCTTGATGTGAGCCAACTCGGGCCCGGGCAGATGATCGCGCAAGCGCTTGCCGCGCTGCCGAGCCACCGCGCCATCGTGGTCCACGTCATGCAGATCGGCGAGGTACGTGTCCCACCACTGCGGTGAATAGGCGGCGGCCACCAGCATTCGAGCTCCTTCCCACACCTCTCTTGTCGAGGCATCTGATCCGTCAACGGCCCGAAGAGCGTAAGGAGCACCAGGGTCAGGCGTCAATACGCAAACACGCTTCGTTGCACACGCGTAGGCTGCGAGGGCCTGGGTAGTGCGTACATGACGTATCATCTGCACTACACAACGCTTATGGAGTTTTGTCTACAAGTGCCCACCATAACCGTGCGCGCTTCCGGCAACGCGTCTCGATTCGACAACACAGTCGCGACACGCGTTGACCCGCAAGGCACCGGCTGCTTCCCAGCACGTTCGCCCTGGCCGCGCAGTCGGGCACGAGCCTGTTGCCTTGAGCCTGATGTTGCGTGAATGTCACACGCACTCGCGTATCTGCCCAGCGCTAGCACCGACACGCGCGGTGCACCCTCATGCACGTCAACACGCCGACATGAATGACGCGAGCGCAGCGTCGTTTCAAGCCTCGACATTAGCGGCAAATACGCCCCAAATCTTTTGTTAGGAAAGTTCCATCGCGGCTGTTAATCCACTTGTCAAGCCGATTTGTGCTCGGTACGATACCTCGCGCATTTTCAAAATCGCAGTGTCGAAGTTTCGGGTATTGGCACAAGGCCCAGAGATACATCGTTGCATGGGGAGTTTGTGCACGGTGGGCCTGGTATGGTTTGGCAAGGAGGATTCGCATGAACAAACTTGCACGGATTTTCGGGTTGAAGTTGTGCGTAGTAGCAGGCGTCGCTTTGCTAGCGACAACCATCGGTGGTTGCCCCACGACAACTGGAGGAACCCTGACGGTCACGGTTACGGCGACACCAGCCGCCACCGTGGACAAGACTGTTGAGCTGACCGCCACTGTAACCGGTGGCACAACACCTTACACCTACGCCTGGACCCAGGTCAGCGGTCCGGCAGCCACCATCGCCGACGCAACGGCGAACCCCGCGACATTCGTGCCGCAAGCCGCGGGTACTTACACCTTCAGTGTCACCGTGACGGACGCGGCGACCACTGCGGGAACAGGGGCCGCGCTTGTCGAGGTCATTGTCGGTGACATTCAGTTCAACCTGCCCGTCAGCGCTGGTTCGACGGCAGGCACGGTGCGAGTGTCGGGCAACCCGGCCTTGGTCACGCTGACCAACCGGGCCAACCTGCTCGACTTCCTGCCGCGCGTCACAGTGTTCGATCCGCAGTACACCGACGATCAGAACACGCAGATGACGGTGACGTACGACGTAGTCAGCGTCCCGACCGGCGCCCGTGAGCAAGACGTCTCACTCGACCGCGACTTCGACACCCTGACCAACCAGGGCACCGGCGACATGGACACCCAGGCCGGCTCCATCCCGACCCTGGATGGCGTGGTCACCGTCACGGTCCGCCCGAACCCCGATGCCACGTTCACGACGTTGACGAACCTGGCCTCAACCTTCACCTCCAACGGCTGGTTTGTCCCCGGCGACTATGTCTTCCGCGCCACCGTGACGAACCCCGCCGGCTTGCAGCGCTCGCGCGACCTCACCATCAGCCTCGAGGTCGAGGGCATCGCCGGCTGGCTCGGTGCCACGTCGCTGCTCGGCAATTCGGCCGGACCGGCCACTTACGCCGTCAAGACGCTGCCGGCTGGCAGCCCTGGCTACGTGACCAACAAGGTCATGACCCCGATGCAAACCTCTACGCTGACCGTCACCGTCTTCCCGTCGACGACGACCAGCTACCGGTTCTACCTGCTCGACAACAACAATGTCGCGCATCCCGAGTACATCACGCAGTCGGCTGAGACGCTGGTTGCCACTGACGCCGCTCAGGACATCACCGTGACGATCGGTGCGACCGCTGGGCTGCCCACGGCAACCTATCGCCTCGCGTTCGAGTCATTCGACGGACTTGGCCAGCTCAATGGCCGCTGGGTCGAAGTGAACCGTCCGGCCGCCGTTGTGACTACTCCGCCGATCGCCCCGACGGGCACGCCTGTGAGCTTCCACGTCACCAATGACTACTTGGCTCAAGGCCAGCTCAACGCCGCTCTCGTCGGCATGGCCTCCAACAACCCCGCCACCCCGACCTCATATCAGGGCTGGATGGGACCCGATGGTGGCGTGTTCGGCGCGCGCAGTGTCTTGGCTGACACCAACCTCGACGGGGCGATGGATGTCATAACGTTCACCGGCGCGGCGCTCGCCATCAACACGACCGGCTTCGTGGATGGGTCAACCGCGGCCTATCTGCATCCGGACAACAGCGGCAACTTCGCCGCCGCTCTGCCGATGACGCCTGATTTCGCGCTCGCGGCCGGCCTGGGCACTGCCCAGTTCGACGTCGCCGCCGGCGATCTCAACGGCGACGGTCTGGCAGACCTCGCGGTCAGCGGCCAGGCCGCCATCGGTGGCCCCGGCACAGTGATCATCTTCTTCCACACCGGTGACCCCGCCCAGCCGTATTCGTCCCATGCTGATCAGACCCTCGTGATCACCGCTCCGCGTTATGATCGCGCGACCTACAACACGAACACCGACGTGTTCACGCAGGCCGCCGAACCGACGCGTACGCTCTTTGGCCGGCAGCTCGCCATCGCCGAAATGACCGGCGACGCCTATGCCGACCTGATCATCACGGATCCTGGCTTCAGCACGTACCAGGTCATTAACGCCGTCGTGCCGACGACCGGCATCTATCCACCGGCCGCTAACGCCTTCTACGAAGGCCAGCAAGGCCGCGTGTATGTGTTTGCCGGTGGCAACGCTGGCGAACTGCTTCCAGGTCGTCCTGACCTCTACACCAGTCTGCTGGTTGACCGCGCTGTGACCGACGGCAGCATTGCGGCGTTCCCAACCAACCCGGTCTTGACCACTGATCTCAGTGAGAGCCAGGTTAAGTACACGTACGCCTATGAGGGCAACCTCTTTGACCAGATCGGCTACGCCCTGGATGCGGTCGACGGTCAGGCCGTTGTTGCTTCCGCCGTCGCACCGGGTACCGGAACGCTTGCCGGATACGTTGACATCCTCGAACCGGTCAATGATGGCGAGACCATCACGGTCTCCATCACGCAGCCCGGCGGTGCCCCGGTCGCACGCGTATACGAGTTCGACGACAATGCCGCCATCACGCTCGGCAATGCAGCCGTCGGTATGGGTGGCGCCAACTTGGCCGCTGATGCCCGTGCGGCCCTGATCGACCGGATCAACAACCTCGATCCGGCGGAGTTCCAGATTCTCACCGCCATGCAGGATCCCGCGCGTGATGAGCGCGTTCTGCTGTACTACGCCGGCGGTACCGTCGACGGTGCAACCCGCGCCATGACGATTGCCACAACCATGACCGGCACCAACAACTTCATCGGCGCACGCGCCTTCACGCAGGACGCTGACGGCGTTGTCTACCGCCTCGCCGCCGCTACTGCCAGCGGCACGCTCGCCAATCCGATCGTCGGCACGCCAGACTCCGACATGGGCCTGGGTACCGCGGTCGCCATCGGCAACCTTGACGACACCACCACGTTTGATGACCTCGCCATTGCCGCCAGTGATGCCGGCGATGCTTGGGGCGTCAACGGTGACGGCGCTGTCTTCCTGCTCCTCAACGGCTCGAACGACTTCGCCGCCAACGCCGTCAGGGCTCAGGTTGGTGTCAGCTCCTTGTACACCGGCGGCTTCGGCCTCGGCACCGCTGATCACGCCGCTACCGGCGTCGGCTCGGCACTCGCCATGGGCGATGTCAACGACGACGGCTACTGCGACGTGCTCTACACCGAGCCTGGTTTTGACCGCATATATCTGCACCTCGGTGCTACCACGGTCTCCGACACGCCGGACGTCACTTTCATCGGCGTGACCTTCGCCGCCACCGGTGGTGGCAGCCTGGGCGCCGCTGGTTCGTTCCTGTTCGGTGATATCACTGGTGACACTGAGAACGACTGGATCTATCTCGACGGCACCGACAACTTCGGCTTTGCCGGTTTCGAGCGCTAGCAGTTGATCGGCCACGCCGCCCGTGGGCATCGCCCACGAGCGGCCAAGCCGCTAGCAAAACACACGACCCCCGCTGGTCATCACCAGCGGGGGTTGTTCTTTTGTGTGGTCGAACGATCGGTTCTGGTCCCGGAGGGACGACTGGAAGTAGCCCAGTACGAAGTGCTGGGATTCGGCGTTGACAACAAAGATGAGTCGCGAAGGGGCAACTGAGGTGCCACGCATCGTAGCGCCCCACCGCAACGCCTTTACATCAGGCATGACTCATCCGCCCGCGCGAATCCACCAAACTCCGACAAACCCCACCGCCCCCGCGACATTCCACCCAATCCACACCTACCACTAAGCGTCGAACTGGGCATCACGCGCCGCCGATCTCTGACATCCCGCCGTCCCACCTGCCGCTCAGCGCGCTACATGCGCGCGTCAAGAGTCCCGTTTACGTGGCACACAAACACGAGACTCTTGAGACTCTTCCCCTCACAGCGTCGGAACCCCGCCCGCCAAGGCGTTGGGGCGTTGTCCGCCGGTTACTTGCCAACCCGCGCAGCCCCCCGCGTCACCCGAGAAGTGACCGCGCTCGCTTGAACACCGCGTCGAGCATCGGCTCGGTCAGCCGCTTAGTGAACGTGTTCTGCTGGCTGGGATGATATGACCCCAGCATCACACGCCCGTCGGTCGATTCCGCCTCAGCACCGTGACCGAACTTCCCGACCCGCTGACCAAGCATCCGACCCGTCCGCGTCCAGGCCAGCCCCCCCAGCGCCACGATGACGCGCCACGGCACGCATTCGAGCGTCTCACGCAGATACACGGAACAGTTGTCGAACTCGGCGGACGTCGGCTTATTATCCGGCGGTGCACAATGGCACAGTGCGGTAATAAGACAATCGGTCAGTTCCATACCGTCGTCGAGGTGCGTGGCGGTCGGCTGGTTGGCGAAACCGACCTTGTGCAGGGCGCGAAAGAGCCAGTTGCCACTGCGATCGCCCGTGAAGATGCGCCCCGTCCGATTGGCGCCGTGTGCCCCAGGCGCCAGCCCGACAACGAGCAGGCGTGCGTCGGGGTCACCGAAGTTCGGCACGGGCCGCCCCCAGTAGCTATGGTCGCGGTAAGCCGCCCGTTTCTCGCTGGCAACGCTCAGGCAGTGGGCGCGCAGTCTCGGGCAGCGCTGGCACGCCACAACTTCCCTATTCTGGTCGCGTAGCCAGCGCCGCATTACTCGTCAGCATTCGGTTGGGAATGTGTCGCGCGGACCGCCGACCGGTCCGCGCGCCATGAGATGTTGAAACTTATGCTACCGGGCGTACTCCAGATGCTTTCGGACCCTTCGGGCCTTCCGTGATCTCAAACTCGACCTTCTGGCCTTCTTCGAGAGTGCGGAAACCGTCGGACTGGATGTCGGTATAGTGCACAAAAACGTCCTTACCATCATCCGCGCGGATGAAGCCGTAGCCCTTGGTTTCGTTGAACCACTTTACAGTACCTTGTTGCATGACCAGCTGCCTCACCTCGTGTGTCGAGTTGCGTCACCGCGAGCATCTGGTCAAAACGCCAGCGTTTTTGAGGAACCAGACGCGGCTTGATACGGCAATACGCGAATCTAAGTATGCCCGGACGGCCCGTCGGTGTCAACGAACCGCGGCGGCGCACCCGGCGATTGGACAACTACTGGCGCGTCGGGGGCACCCGCCAAGCCCGGTCGCGCCTGCGGCACCTTCCACCACCCGACCAGCACCCAACCAACGACACCCAGCAAAATCAGCGGCCCGCCGACGAGTGTCGCGCCGGGAACGGCCTCGCCGACCAATAGGTACGTCCACAACGGGTTCAGCACCGTCTCCAACAGCACAATCAACGCCGCCCGGTGCGCCTCGACCCGCTGCAACGCCCAGGAAAACAGGACATACGGCGCGATGAACTGCACCAAGCCCATCAGCAACATCAAGGCCCACTGCGCCGGCGTCATCCAAAACGTCGCCCAGATCACAACCGCCATCCCGATCACAAGCCCCGACCCTAGCGCGTTCAGACACGCTACCACGACCGGGTTCACCGGCTTCAGCCCACGTAGAGTGACGGTCAGGGCTCCATAGCCAAAGCCGCTGGCCAGTGATAGCAGTAACCAACGTGTCTCGGTTGCCGCGCTGCCCGCGAATATCGTCGCCACGCCGGCCATCGCCACGATCAGCACCAGGCCTTCCAGCAGTCGCGGTTTCTCACGCAGCAGTAACGGCGACAGCAGGAAGACCCAGATCGGCGACGTGTATTGAAGGATGATCGCGTTCGCTGCCGCCGTCTGCGTCGTCGCAATCACGAATGACACCGTCATGACCGTAAAACAACTGACCGACGCCAGCGGCCACCCGATCGCCACCCGCCGCAATTGTCGCAAACGGGGCAGTGCAAACGGCAGAAACACCAGCCCCCCAATCAAGGAGCGATAACACGCGATCGTCAGCCCGGAGACGCCCGGCGCCCCATCACGCGGCTGCATCAGTAGCTTTATTAGCGGCCCATTCAGGCTCCACATCGTCGCGCAGAGAACAAGCGCCGCGACCGGCATCCAGCGCCCCAACCGGCCCGACGCGCTGGCGCGTCGCTCGCCCGGGTTCAATCTCTCCTGAGCCACTCTCGTCCGCATCAATCATGCCTCACGGATAGGCGACGCCGCCCGGCCAGACCTGCGGCAGCAAACACTATGACGCCCAGCGTAAAAACGTGACTATAGCGCGTTTGCGTCTCGAACACACTGTGCAGGGCGCTGCCGGCGAGTATCAGCAGCAGCATCAACGTGGCAGCGTCCGACCGTTGGCGTATGAACGGGAACACCCCCATCGCACAGAGCACCAGCCCGGCGATGTGACCGATCTGCGACCACGTGTACAGGTGATGCCGATTGGCCTCGATCCACTTCGCCATGGCACCGTCAGCCATCTTGCCAGTACTCCACCACACACCGTAGTAGTTGTCGCCCCACAACAACTCCAGCTTCCGCCGCACGAGATTCGGATGAAGATACGGCCGCGTGGTAAGGCGTTGCCAGACTACGCCGCGGGCGTACTGGTTACTCTCATCCAACGTGGGGTAGGCGAAAAACGGCTCGGCGTCCTGCTGGTTCCAACGTCCGCGTGCGTCGTAGTTCAACCCGACCATCAGGTTCCACCACGCCACGGTCGGCGGCGTGCCGCCATAGACGCCGCTGAGCAGCGCGCGGTAGCCAAACTGCGTGCCGGCGAATCCGCCAACAAGCGCCACGGCCGGCAGTATCGCCGATCGCAGCCATACGCCGCGCCGGATGGTGAAAAACATGACCAACCCGATCGGCAGCAGCACACCCAGAGCCGGTCGAATCGCACACGCCAACCCCAGGCTCGCAACGCCAACTATAGAAGCCAGCACCACACGCCGGCCCTCAATCAGCCATAGCACGCACAAGAGGTATATGAGGCTTAGCAGCAGTGCCAGATGCTCCGACGCGAGCACCGGCGTCATGAAGAGCTGCGCCGGCCATAGCACATACAGGAGCACCGCCGCCCGCGCCACCGGCATCCCGCCGACGCGATACGCTATCGGCCAAATCAGCGGCAGCGACACCAGCCCGACCACCACGTTGAACAGCTTCGCCGCCAACAGCGAATCACCAAACGCGGCGATCAACGGCGCCAGCACTAGCGGATAGCCCCAAGCGAAGAAGAACTGCTCGGTTGGCTGCGGCAACGGCTGCCCCGTCACCATCAGCCGCGCCAGCATGCGATACGACTCAAAATCCGACACCGGCAACGTCGGAACCAGCAGCACGGCCGCCAAACGCGTCAGCACGAACACGACTACCGCAATCACGATGAACCGCCGATTGCTCAGCGACGTCGCGTGTACGAGCCGCCGCCCCAGGTACACGCCCAGCGGA
>JAFGRR010000475.1 GCA_016935035.1 Phycisphaerae bacterium
AGGATCTCGTTCAGCGGGATCTTGCCCCACGGGATCAGCTCGCGGCGCAGCTCTTCGTCCGGCGCGTGCAGCGACAGGGCCAGGTTGAGCTGGAGTTCTTCCGCCGCCAGCCGCCGAATCTGCTGCGGCAGGCCGACGGTGCTGACGGTGATCTTGCGGGCCCCGATGTTCAGGCCCCAGGAAGCGTTGATGATGCGGATGGCCTTGATGACCTCTTCGTAGTTCGCCAGCGGCTCGCCCATGCCCATCATCACTATGTTGCTGAGGCGCGGCGGACGCTCGTCGCCCTCCTCGGCGGTGGCGGCGACGAGCCGGCTGACACGCATAGCCTGCTCGACGATCTCGCCGGCTGTCAAGTTGCGTTGCAGACCGTCCATGCCGCTGGCGCAGAAAGCACAGCCGACCGGGCAGCCCGCCTGCGACGACAGGCAGGCCGTGTTCGACTCGCCGGTCGGAATCCAGACCGTCTCGATCGTGTTGCCGTCGGGCCATTGCAGCAGGAGCTTGGTAGTCTGGTCGAGCGCGACGCTCTCGCGCGCAACGGTCGAGGTGTACAGGGCCGCGTGCTCGGTCAGCCACATCCGCAGCCGCTTGGGCAACACCGTGATTTCGTCGAAGGTGGTCGCGCGGCGCGCGTAGATCCACTCCACGAGCTGCTCGGCGCGGTAGCGCGGCTCGTCGTGCAGTTCGAGCCACTTGCGCAGGGCGACATTGTCGAGCCCCAGCAGATGCACGCGCTGCACTTCAGTCGTGCCGGCCTCGGGCTCCGGCGCTGGATTCACTTCCGTCATTCGCTACTTACTCACAATCAGTGCGACGAAGCTGTCGATGTCGAAGACATCCACGCTCGCGTCCTGGTTACAGTCGGCCAAGTTGATATTACAGCCCGGGTAACTGGTTGCGTAGGCGCCTGGATTCGTGATCGCCAGCACGAAGGCGTCAATGTCAAACACATCCGCCGAGCCGTCGCAGTTCAGGTCGCCAAGTCCGAACGAGTCAACACAGGAGAAGCTCTGCACCTCGAAAGCGTCGAGCCCGGCCTCGACGATGCTCTGGCTGTCGGCGTCGTTGGCGGTGAAACGCACCTGCATCATGTTGGAGAGACTTGCGCCGGCGGCTGTCAGGTCCGCTTGCGTGATCTCATGGTGGCGCCAGTTCAGTCCCCCGTTCGTGCTGTGTCGGGCGATCTCGATCCAGTTCGTGATTCCCGTGCCGTCGTTGATCTCCGCAATCAGATGATCGGTGTTCTCGCCGGCTTGCGTCAGGTAGAGGTAGTAGTCATACGCGATGAGGACACTGCCGCCGGACATATCGATGAATGGCGAGGTCAGGCGCACCGCCCCGCCGTCAACGTCGGTATTTCCCGCACCGTTGTCCGTCAGATAGCACTGCCCACTGCCGTCTGAATCACTGGCCGGATCATAAGCCCAACTATCATCATCAACAGGCACGCCACGCTCCCAGTTGCCGCTCGACGCGCCGAGGTTCTCCGCCAACCAGCCGGTGTCCGTCTCGAAATCGTCGGCGAAGGCTGTCGCGTATGCACCGACATCCGCCAGGTACACATCCACCGGCGCGGCCGGCGGGCTCAGCACGACACCGCTGGTACTGCCGGCGGCACTGAAGTAGAACTCGGGCGTATCGCTACACTGCGCCGCTGGCAGCGTGGCCTCATACAGGTCATCCCCCAGCGACGCCAGCGGCACCGGCGCGAATGCCCCGTCCGCATAGCGGTAATACAGTGTGCCGGAACCAGCAACATAAGTCTCGTTTCCGGGCGTGATCCGCACCGTGATGTTCGCGGGCTGCCCCGGCGTCAGCAGCACCGGCAATCCGTCGGGGAAGCCAATCCGCAATGACTGCGGAATGCGCAGATAGTAGACGTCCTGTTCGCCGTTGAACGTGGCGGCGTAGGCCAAATCGGCACCGCCGTCGTCCGAGATCATGTCGAAATAGTCACCCATCTTCTGTTGCTGCGGCCAGCCAACGTGCGGATCGAACGCGGGGCCGAGGGCTTCGTTGGCGGACCACGTAAGACCGGCGTCGGTCGAGAACGAGTAGTACAGTTCGGAGTCGTAGCCGCCGGGATCAGCGCGCGTGTCTAGCCATATGACATCGATGCGGCCGTTGGGTGCGACGGACATCGTGCCGAACCACTGGTAGGCGCCATTGTCGGTCGGGTCGTCGTTGACGCGTACCGGCGCGCTCCAGGTCTGGCCACCATCGGTGCTGCGCGCGAACATCACGTCGAGCGGGTCGGAGGTAGACGCGCGGGCCACGGAGCAGAGCAGATAGACGTTGCCACGCGAAGGGCCGGTCGAGCGATCGACGGCGATCCAGATTTGGCCGTGCAGACCGGACGGGTTCGGCCCGCCCCAACCGACCATGCTGCCGTCGAGATCGACGGTGGTCGAGAAATCCCACGCCGCCACCTGGCCTGAGTCCTGAATCGTGGACGACTTGGCCACGACGAGCCCATCACCGGCCACGTACAACTCGCCGTCTGGCCCAACCGCCAGCGTACCCCACAGCGGGTTGCCCGGGATGGAGGTGCAGGCTTCAAAGCTCGCACCATTGTTGTACGATCGCGTGAATTGCCCGCTGCACGCGCTGTAGTAGCTCGTCCAGTAAGCATAGATGTTGCCGTCGCCGACGCCGCCGCTGGTATCGATCGCCTGCCACTGCTTATCACCGCCGTAGGCATAGGTGCCGGCGTCCCACGTCGCACCGCCGTCGATCGACTTATACACGTGACACCAGAAGTTGGTCTGACTGGCATCGGCAGTGAGGCTGTTGTAGTAGAAGTTGCCGGACGAGTCGGCGTCGAGGACCGGATCGGAGCGGAACACGCCGGGCTCGATCGCGCCCGGGAAGGTCCAGGTCGATCCGCCATCGGCCGTGTAACCATAGCCCGCCTGGCGGAAATCGCTGCTGATATTGTCGAACTGCCGCCACCCGATCACCATGCGATTGTGGTTGGTCGGGTCAACCGCGAGCGACGGCTCATTCGCCGCGTCGTTCAGGATGTTGGCGCCGTTGCCGTCGACATTGACTTGCACGCTTACATAGCCGTTGCGCAGCGCGCGGCCGGGGGCGGTCGTACGTTGAGCGTCGCGCGGCGTCGGGACGTACGGCTGGTTCGGAACTTCCAGGTGAGCGGGCCCGACGGGTGTCGCCGGCGCGGCTGTCTCGTCTGTTGGACTCGCCGCGCTGACCCGCGTCTGACCGCTGGCGGAGAATGACAGTAGCAGCGACAGCGTGATCGCAGTGATTGAATGACACGTTCTCATGCGGGTTCTCCTTCTCCGGCCCATCCGGGTACTAGGTGCGGCGGCGTCCGGGCCCAATCCGTGTGTTCCACATCAATCCTATCGAGTTTGGCGTGAAACACACCAAGCGCGACGGCCACAAATGCAGGCCGCCGCCTCTGTTATCGGAACTTCAACGCCAACGGATGCCCAATCAGAGCCCCAAAGCTGTCCCTCGGGCTCTGAATCCGCGCCGCTCACGCTGACTTGCTATTGCTATGGTTCGGGTTCGCCGTGGTTTTGTGTGGCCTTGACGCGGCCGTCGCCGCCCCAGACCGTCCAGGTGCCGCAGGGTTTGCCCTCGCGGTAGCGCTCTTCCTTGCGCAGGTTGCCGTTGGGATCCCAGACGCGTCTGATTCCGTCGCGCTGACCGTCGCGGTAGTGCTCCTCGGACCAGAGCTGGCCGTTGTCGTGCCACTCGCGGGCCACGCCATCCTTATGGCCGTGCACGTAGAGGGCCTCGTGAGCCTTCTTGCCGTTGCGGTGCCAGCGCTCGTACGCGCCGTGATCGATAGTCGAACCATCCGGCTGATGCAGCACTTGCTTGCGCAGGCGCGGCGAGCCGTCGGGCCACTGTTCGGTGACGACCTCGACCTGGTCGGCCCGGACGCCTGACTCAGCGCGTCGCCCGCCCTGTTGGCAGTTAACACCCACCAGCATCAGTCCGGCCAGCGCGAACGTCGCGATCCGCCCCGATGGCGGCGTGATCTTGTACATGAGTACCCTGTTAGCTGTTGCCCGATATCCTGCTTCCGAACGCGCTGCTACTTCTCCGGCACGCGCCGCACCCAGCCGTAGTTGTCGGGCGCGTCGCCGACCTGAATCGCCGTCAGCTTGTCATACAGCTCGCTGCAACGCGGACCGGCTTTGCCATCCTTGGAGTAGATCGCCTTGCGATCGCGGTACGTGATCGAGCCGACCGGCGTGATGACCGCCGCCGTCCCGCAGCAGCCGGCCTCCGTGAAATCGAAAATCTCATCGACGTGCACGTGTCGGCGTTGGGGCTTGAGCCCGGCCTCCTCGGCCAGCGTGATGAGGCACTTGTTGGTGATCGACGGCAGGATGGACTCGCTGTCGGGCGTAACGTACTCGCCGGCGGGCGTGATGCCGAAGAAGTTCGCGGGGCCGGATTCGTCGATGTACTTCTTCTCGCGGGCGTCGAGATACAGCACTTCGGTGAAGCCCCTCTCGCGAGCCCGCATGCTGGCGCGCAGTCCGGCGGCGTAGTTGCCACCGACCTTTACATCACCGACACCCAGCGGGGCCGCCCGGTCGGCGTCTTCCACCACGATCAGGTTCACTGGCTTGAAGCCGGTCTTGAAGTACGGACCGACCGGTGTCACAAGGACCAGGAAGATGTACTCGTTAGCCGGTTTCACGCCCACCTGCGGCCCGCTACCAATCACCAGCGGGCGAATGTAGAGGCTGGCGCCGGTGCCGTATGGCGGGACGAACTTGCGGTTGGCGTTGATGACCTTGAAGACGGCATCGGTGAACAGGTCCTCGGGCACCTCCGCCATGTGAATCTTGTGGCAGGAACGCCGCATGCGCTGGGCGTTCTCTTCGATCCGAAACACGACCACATCGCCAGACTTGGTCTCAAACGCTTTCAGTCCCTCGAAGCACTGCTGCCCATAGTGCAGGCAGGTCGCCGCGATGTGCAGAGAGATGCTCTCGTCGGTCGTCAGTTCGCCCGCACCCCACGCGCCGTCGCGCCAGGTGAAGCGAATGTTGTAGTCCGTCTTGTGATAACCGAAGTCTAGGTGCGGCCAGTCCAGATCGGCTTTGCTCATGTCCAACTCCTCACGGTCGCCCGCGGGCGCGAGTGGCGCGAATAACCACCCCGGCGCCGATGCCCTGTGGGCCGCAAGCGGCACTTCCATCCGCCGGCATTATCCACGGCGCGCCCGCCTCGCACGCCGCGCATCCGGTCAACATGCGTTCCTTCAGTACTTTAGTCGTTGTCGTCGGCCGGGGGAACCTCCTGGGCCTGCTTCAGCTCCTCTTCCATCTGGGCCAGCTTTTCCTGGGCCTGGGCGAGCTTCTGGTTCATCTCCTCGAGCTTGGCGTCGAGTTCCTTGACGCGTGCGTCCGCCTCGGCCAGCTTGGTCTGAGCCTCCTTGAGCCGGGCAACATACTCGGTCTCGCGCGAATCGAGCTTTTCCTGCAACTTCGCGCGGGTCTGATTCTCTTGCGCGATCGTCTGGCGCAGTTTGGTAATCTCGTTCTTGGCGTTCTCGGCGTCGGCCCGGGCCACGGCAGCCTGCTCGGCCAGCGTCACTTTCTGCGACTCAACGCTCGTCCGCGCTTCCTTCTCGGCCACCTGGGCCTCGATCATGCCCTGGACCGAGCCGCGCAGCGTTTTCACCTCGGCGGCCAGCTTGGTGTTCTCGTCCTTGAGCTGTGCGTTCTGGTCCTCAAGCGTCTGCATCTTCTCCTGCTGCGCCGCACAACCCCAGGCGGCGACCAGTGCGACCGATAGAACCACAACCATGATCTTGCGTGATGTGCTCATGCCATCTCCTTCCACTTGAAATGACAACTCGACGCCCCGCGCATACCGCCCACCACCCGTCGGCGGTTCTACAGAGCCCTGCCAAATCGCTGCTCGGCGACCCCAATCGCCGTCAACATCCCCTTCGCTTTGTTCAGCGTTTCCTCGTACTCGCGCGCCGGGACCGAATCCGCCACGATGCCGGCCCCCGCCTGGATGTACGCACGATGGCGCTGCCCGCTGCCGGTATCGATGACCAGTGTCCGCAGCGCGATACACGTGTCCATGTTGCCGCTGAAATCAATGTAGCCGACGGCGCCGGCATATGGCCCGCGGCGCGTCGGCTCCAGTTCGTCGATGATCTCCATCGCGCGCACCTTCGGGGCACCCGAGACAGTCCCAACCGGAATCGTCGCCCGCAGCGCGTCGAACGCCGTCATGCCCTCGGCCAGCTCGCCCGTCACGTTGCTGCAAATGTGCATGACGTGGCTGTAATACTCGATCGACATGACGTCGCTTATCTCCACGGTGCCCGGCCGCGCCACGCGCCCGACGTCGTTGCGGCCCAGGTCCACCAGCATCACGTGCTCGGCACGTTCCTTCGGGTCCGCCAGCAGTTCGTCACGCAGGCGCAGGTCCTCTTCTTCGGTGGCACCGCGCGGCCGCGTGCCCGCTAACGGACGGTTCGTGACAATGCCGTCCTCGACGCGACACATCACCTCCGGGCTGGCCCCGACCAACACAAGCTGCGGTGCCTTTAGGTAGAACATGAATGGCGACGGGTTGATC
>JAFGRR010000476.1 GCA_016935035.1 Phycisphaerae bacterium
CGTGCCTCGACGACGGTCGAGAACATGACCTTGCGGCTGCGATGGCGGAAGCTCAGGCCAGCGTACTGGCCGGGCGTGAGCGGCGGAATGCTCTGCACATCCTGCGGCTGATAGTCCAGCACGAAGAAACGCCGATTGGCGTCACGTTCGAGAAACCGGCTCTTGAACGTGAGCCAGTTGGGGCCATCCTGAATGCTGACCACTGCCAGGGCGTGTTCACGCACCGCCAAGTCGAAAATCGCCAGCGCCTCGTCGGGCGCAACCACGCGTCGTGGTTTCATGCTTCACCGTCCATTTCGGGGAGATTCGTGGCAAGCTCACACAGGGCTGTTCGCAGACGCCGAACGGCGTCCGTGGTTTGCTGGTCGGCCGGCGACGAGCGAAACTCGACACCGACGATCAATTGAGTACGGTCATGTGTGACTGACTTGTTACAGACAACCGATTGCAGTTCGAAGACCTCGCCGCTGCTCATCATCCCGAAGCGCACGCGCACTTCGTCGCCGACAAGCAGCAGTTCCTCGAGTTCGCCGCGCACCATGCGGCAGGCCAGGCCGTCGCCGCTGATGTTGCACAGCTCGCAGATGTAGGGCGTCTTCGAGCCCTGCGGCCAGAGCCGGACCTGGGTGAACTCGGAGAGCGTGCGGCGTTCGAATCGCCGCCGATTGGCAACGTGGATCGTATCAGGCACTGCGAGCAGCAGCCTCACGGGGGAGTGTGTGTCGAGGACGTCAACGACGCAGGTGGAGAAGAGGTAGAGCTGGCCGGACAGCACCATCCGCACATCGCAGAATGCTCCGAGCAAGGTTGCCACTGGCAAACGCGGCGCGCCCTCCACCAGGTCCACGCGCAGGAGGTTACCATCCTGGCCGATGATGCGGCCATGCAGCGGCTCGTCCTCCGGTCGCGTACGCGGCTCGATCTCGAGATCGGCCCCGCCTCGCAGGGCTTGTTCCAACACTCGCCGTGCCTGTCGGGGAGTAAGATCAATCACAGCCTGCACAGAATCATCTCCCGTGTGTGAGCACATCAGCGGCTAGCATTGCGGCTTGGCACGCTGTTGGTTTACGTAGGTCTGAAGACGTTCCAGATTGGCGCGATAGGCGGTTTCATCGTCGCTGGCGCAGAATTCCCACCCGGTGTACGCCATGTTTCCGCCCGCCCGCGGCTGCACGTGCACCAGTCGGACGGCGAAGTCGATGGTCCGCGCCTCGCCCTCTAGCTGGAAGACGGCCCAGTACATCGCTCGCGGGTCGATCTGATAGGCGCGGGCTGCGTCCATCTCACCGCCCAGACCGCCGGTCGAGAGATTCGTGATTCGGACGGAGTCCAGGAGACATTCGCCGCCCATTTCGACAAAGCGGGCTTCGATCGCCTCGGAGTCGGACAGGTCGATGCGGAATTCCGTGCGGCGGTCGTGGCACTCGACACAGGCGGGGAGTGTGAGCTTTAGTGCCGGACCCCGGCCGGCGGGCGCGGGAGGCTGGTCATCGCGGCCGCAGGTGTTGGCGCTGAAGATGTACTGCTGCCCCTCGTAGCCGAAGACCACCTCGACCGGAGTTCCCTCGCAGGTGTTGGCGGGCTCTTCCGGCAACTCGACCCACACGCCGTCCGGCCCCACCGCCCGCATGATCGTGCTGATGGGCTCGTTGCGATTCGCCTCGGTTCTGAACCGGAGTTCGGCCTGCTGACTCTGGCTGCAAACCGCCTCAAGCAATCGCAGTTGGTTGCGGCGGCGTATCATTCGGGCTGTCGTCATCGGGTCGGGCTCCTTGGCAAACCGGCTACGTTCACGTTTTCGACCGGAGCGCTGGTTGACTTCATTGGTCTCGTCCGGTCGTTTGCGGTCGCCGGACCGATAGCCATCGATTCGTCCTCACGACCGACACCTCGCGCCAGGCCGCACCGGTCGTTCGCTGATTCTCGTAGGCCGACTTCCTGGTGCGTCCTGGAAGATCGCGTCCGACGTGCCAGCCGGTGTGCCGCGCCGCGAGTTATCGCCATCGCGTTGGCCATCGGCGGCGGGACAGTGTTATCTCGCACCATTCAGGCCGGGCTACTAAACTCTTCAAAAAGATGCGGCGCGCGGCACGCGAAAGGCGACGAAATCGGGCCGCGACCACGAGCGGGTTCCGATACGGCGCGAGATAACCCGGGTTGGACGATGCGTGACGCGCGATGGACCTTGCTCGGGAGGCCGCCGTGCGGCCCAATGGAGGATCGGTATGCTGGTCGGAGTCTTGTCGGATACGCACGATCATCTGTCCGCCATCCGCGTCGCGCTGCGTCGCTTTGCCGCCGCTGGCATCACGACGCTGCTGCATCCCGGCGACCTGGTGGCGCCTTTCGCGGCGCGGCTGCTGGCGGAGTTTTCGGGCGAAGTGCACGTCACCTATGGAAACAACGACGGCGAGCGCAAGGGACTGCGTGACGTGTTGCCGCGCATCCAGGACGGTCCGCTGTGGCTGACGTTGGGCGGCAAACGCATCCTGCTGCACCATTTCATCGACTGGTGCCGGCCTGCTGACATCGCCGCGGCTGATATTGTCGTTACCGGGCACACGCACGAGGTTGCCGTCGAGCGGCGTGGTGGTAAGCTGCTCTTGAACCCGGGCGAGTGTTGCGGGTGGCTGACCGGGCGCTGTACGATCGCCACCCTGGATCTCGACACCTGTGATGCCAACATCATCGAGCTGCCCATATGAACACGAATCGCCCAGCCCGTTGCCTTGCCCTTGTGCTGACACTCGTCCTTTTATCCGGCTGCGTCGAGCGGACCGTGCGGTTTGACACGCGGCCGTCCGGTGCCGTCATCGTCGTCAATGACGAGGAGTTGCCCGACGTCACGCCGGCCAAGACGTCGTTCCTGTGGTATGGCGACTACGACATCATTGTGCGTAAGCCGGGCTACAAGACGTTGAAGACGCATGTGCGGCTGGAGCGGCCATGGTATGAGTACCCGCCGATCGACATCATCGCGGAGTGCTTCGTACTGGGCACGATTCGCGACGAGCATGTCGTCGCGCCGTTCGAGCTCGAGCCCGCCGAAAAGCCCGAGACATCCGAACTGGTCGATCGCGCCGTGAACCTGCGCATCGAAGCCCACGAGGACTAGGCCCCTGTAGTGTCAGGCACGGTGGCCTGATGCTACATGTCTGCTGAACTCGCACTATTCCCACATCAACGCCGCCCAGACCGCCGCCGCGCTCAGGGCCGCCGTCTCGACACGCAGAATGTGTTCGGCCAGGTGTACCGGTGTCGCGCCGGCGGCGCGGAGCGACTCGACCTCGGCGTCGGTAAGCCCGCCCTCCGGCCCGATCACGACGCCGACCGCGTTCCATGTGTTGGCCTTCAGCCAGTCCGCGATCGACCAGTCTTCATAGGTTCGCGGGTGCGCGATCAGCAGCTTC
>JAFGRR010000477.1 GCA_016935035.1 Phycisphaerae bacterium
AGGAGCGCGAGCTGACGTTTGACGAGTTGCGTGCGGCGGACGAAGTGCTGCTGACCAATAGTCTGATGGAGATCATGCCGGTCGTACGGATTGAGCGCGAACCGGTCGGCAACGAGTGTCCGGGCCCGATGTTCCTGCAACTGCGCGAGGCATACGAATGGCTGGTGCGCCAGGAGTGTGAAGGTGGCGAGGAAGAAGGCGAGTAAGGCGGCGAGTGGATTGCCCACTGTCAGCGATCTTCATACGGCTCTGAACGGCATCGCGCCGCTGAGGCTGGCGGCGGAGTGGGACAATGTCGGGTTGCTGGCAGGGCGCATGGAGTGGCCGGCAGGGCGCGTGCTGCTGGCGATCGATCTGACGGACGCGGTGGCGCGCGAGGCGCTGGCGGCAAACGTTGACACGCTGGTCGTGTACCATCCGCCGATCTTCAGAGGCATCCGCGCCGTGACTGCCGAGGCCGAGGCGCCAACCACGCTGCTGCCAGACCTGCTGGCGGCACGTATCTCGATCTACGCGTTGCACACGGCGCTGGACGCGGCGGCGGGTGGCACCAACGACGTGCTGCTCGACGTCTTTGAACCGGCGGAACGTTGGCCGCTGGAGAGCCAGGGGACTGACGCACAGGCGTATAAGCTGGTGGTGTTCGTGCCGGCGGCAGAGGTGGCGGGGCTGCGATCGGCGTTGTCCGCGGCCGGCGCGGGCGTCATCGGACATTACAGCGAGTGCAGCTACGAACTCGACGGGCGCGGCACGTTCAAGAGCGATGCCGAGGCGAACCCGAGCATCGGCCGCCGGCAGGTGCTCGAAACCGTGGCCGAGACGCGTCTGGAGATGATAGTGCCGCGGCCACGGCTGGCGGCGGCGGTGCGGGCACTGTACGCCACGCACGGCTACGAGGAGCCGGCCTTTGACCTGTACCCGCTGCACGAGATTGCCGATCGTGGCATCGTCGGTCTCGGACGCGTCGGACGCCTGCGGCGGCCGGCACGCGGAACGGCTCTGCTGAGGCGGCTGGGCGAGTCAGTCGATCTGTCGGCGGCGACGGTCGTTGGTGATCTTGAGCGGCCGTTTACGTCGGTGACGACGGCCGCCGGTGCGTTCGGCGTACGCGGTTTTCGCGATCCGGACTCGCTGGTCGTGACAGGCGAATTCAAGCATCATGACGCGCTGGACCTGCTGAAACGCGGCATCACGGCCGTGCACGTCGACCACTATGCCAGCGAGCGGCCTGTATTGCCCGTGTTGCGGAAGCAGTTAGGAGAACGTCTGCGCGGCGTCGAGGTTGGCATTGCCCGCGCGGACCGTTCCCCATTTCGGCCGCTCGTTGTAAAGTGACGCCCGGAGTGTCAGCGGTTGGCACCTCAGCGCGTTTCAGCGGAGAATCTTCATGCTTGCCCGGTTTTTTAGCGGCGGCGGCGCACGACGGCGCGGCGCCGGTCGTGCGACGGCTTTGTGCGTACTTCTTGTGGTGGCCGGCACGTGTACGGCCCTGGCGGGCGACGGCGAGGCGATAGCCTTTGTCAACGGCGTGCCGGTCTCGCGCGATGAGATGATCGACCTGCTCATGGAGTCGCACGGTCTCTCGGCCCTTCAGCAACTCATCATGCTCCGGCTCGCCAAGCAGGAGACGCACAAGCTCGGTATCAAAGTGACGCAAGCCGACGTCGATCGCGAGTTCGAGAACGCTCTCGACCGCATCGCGCGCGAGGCCGACGATGATCCGAAGACGCTAAAGCCCGAGGATCGCCAGCGCATTCTCGACCGACTGCTCGAGGACAAGGGCATCTCACTGGCCGAGTTCAAGCTGGGCATGGAGCGCAATGCCCACCTGCGCAAAGCCGTCGAGCACACCCTGGTAATCACCGAGGAAACGCTGCGCCAGGAGTTTGCGCGCACCTATGGCGAGCGGGCCCAGGTGCGGAAGATCGTCATCAACCTCAAGAACACCGAACTGGTCAACGAAGTCCAGACGCTGCTACAGGACGGCGCCAGCTTCGCCGACGTCGCGCGGCGAATGAGCCAGGACCCGGAGACGGCGCAGCGTGGCGGCGAGATAAGGCCGTTCACTTTTGACGACCCCGACGTTGACCCGGTCGTCCGCGAGAAGGCCTTTCTGATGCAGCCGGGGGAAATCTCCAGCCCGATCCGCGTCGGCAGTCATTTCGAGATTCTCCAGCTTCAACGCCGCCTGCCGCCGGAGGACGTGCGTTTCGAGGAGGTGCGCGACGAAGTGGAGCGGCGCCTGCGCGATCGTATCGTACCGGCTGAGATGAGCCGCATTGCCAACGACGCCTTTCAGAAGGCCGAGGTTCGCGTATTGGATCGCTCGCTGCGCAAACACTATGAGGAGCTGTTGCAGCGGAATGCCGGCACGACGCCGTAGCAGCGTGGCGCGTCGATATATCCGCTTCACAGGAAGTCAGCCGGCCATGGCCGGCCACACGGGATAGGGCTTGTGCGGGTATCGCTGGCAGTCAAATACCGGATTCTCTTTGGGCTCGCCGTTATTCTGATCATCGGCGCGGCGCTGTGTGTCCCGTGGTATCGCATGGAGAACCTGGTACTCGAGCAGCCGTTCCGAATGGCGGGGCGGGTCGCGGACGATCACTTCCGTTTGGCACTGCCCGAGCCGCACCTCTTGTCGGCGGCGCAGGGCGGTGTGCACGGCGAGGGATTCGGACAATCGTCGGCGATGCCGCGGCCGGCGGTACGCTTCATCGCGCGGCCGCCGCTCGCCGAGTCACTGGAAACTGATGCTTCGCAAAGCAGCGGGCTCGGCCCGTTTGAGATCCGGGCATTTCTCAAGTTCATCAAGCGCCCAACGCTGTCTTTCGTGTCCGAGACCCAGGACACGGATGACGAGCAGCACCACGTCTACGCCTACGCTGTCCGCGTTACCAGCGGCTGCCTACGTTGTCATGACGAGGGCAAGACGGCGCGGACGATCTACCGCGAGAACGAGCTGGCCGGCATCATCACGGTGGACGTGCCGGCCGACGTCAGCTCGATGGGACTGGTATGGAACCGCCTGCTGATCATTGCCGCCGGCGCAATGGCCGGGATCCTCGCCATCCTTGTCTTCTACGTCATCACGCATCGCTTCATTCTGGCGCCGATCGAGGAGCTGCGCGGCGTCGCGACAAAGGTCGCCGAGGGTGATCTCGACGTGCGATCAAACCTGATGACCGGCGATGAATTCGAGCAGCTTGCCGACAGCCTGAACACGATGCTGGAACGGCTGCGCGCGTCGCAGATGGACCTGAAAGCCGCCAACCAGTTGCTCGACCAGAAGCTAGGCGAAATGGCGGAGACCAACGTTGCGTTGTACGAGGCCAATCGCATCAAGAGCGAGTTTCTGGCGAACGTGTCGCACGAGTTGCGCACGCCGTTGACGAGCATCATAGGATTCGCCGAGTTGCTGCGCGAGGGGCCGCAGCCGCCCAGCAGCGAGAAAGCCACGCGTTACGCCGAGAACATCCTGATCTCCGGGCGCATTCTGCTGGAAATCATCAACGATCTGCTGGATCTGGCGAAGATCGAGGCCGGCAAGGTCGAGTTGCACATCGACGCGGTGAATGTCGGCGAGCTTTGCGCGACGCTGATAGATTTCTGCCGGCCGCAGGCCGACGAGAAGGACCTGCGGCTGGAACTGGACACCCAGGAAGGCCTGCCGACGTTGGCGACGGACCGGGGCCGGCTCCGACAAATCCTGTTCAACCTGCTCTCAAATGCGCTCAAGTTCACACCCGAGGGCGGGTGTGTTCGGCTGCGTACACTGGCCGTCGGCGACGAACGCGTGCGCGTCGAGGTGATCGACACCGGGCCCGGCATCGCCAAGGACCACCAGGAGATCATCTTCGAGAAATTCCGGCAGATCGACCAGTCGGCCACGCGCGAGCACCATGGGACCGGCCTCGGACTGGCGATCGCACGCGAACTGACCATGCTGCTGGGCGGCGAGATCTCTGTAACAAGCGAACTGGGCCGTGGCTCGACCTTTGCCGTCGAGTTTCCGACCAAGGCGCCCGACCCGCGCGACCGCCCGCTGATATCGCTGGTATGATGCGGCAAACGTGTCGCGTCAGGCCTCCGTGCCTGACCGCATTTGCCGTTCGCAAAACCAGAGAGAAGATGTCAGGCACGGAGTCCTGACGCTACAGATTGGGTGAATTCATACGAGTGGCCGAACGGTTCTTAAGATGGATTGACCCGCCACCCCGCTGCGACGATCATTAGCACAGTACGGCTGGGCGCGCCGGATCATGTCGGAATAGAAGGGAGTCGATCATGTGTTCAGCGATTAACGCTCGAATGCGGCACTGGATGGCGGCTACGACGCTGCTGGCTTTGCTCTCGATGCTCGTCACGCCGGGCACGGCGTGGGCGGACGACCAGCCGGTACCCGCTGGCGGCAATGACAATCCGGTCGAGATGACCGAGATCGAGCCGGGGCGACCGGTCGTCACTGAGCCGACCGCCGAACCCGCCGACTCGGGCCCCGCCGCGCCGACCGCCGAACCGGGACGCGAGCCGGTAATGGCGCTCGTGATCGAAGCAAACGGCGACGTGCAATACGCCGGGATCGACTCCGACGATTGGAAGCCGGTCACAGAGGGCCTCGAACTGCCCGAGGCGACGCAGGTGCGCACCGGCATTCGCTCGTCCGTCAAATTCCAGATTGGCGAGGAAGAGCCGTACACCGCCATGATCATCGAGTCGGTCGGTAAGGTCGTGCTCAGCGAGGCGTACAAGACCGAGGACACTAAACGTGTGCGCGTCGGCGTGGGCTATGGCAAGATCAGGGCCGGCGTCGCCGAGGGCGGGCTCAAGTCCGACTTCACGGTCGATAGCCCCGTCTTGACGCTTTCGAAACGCGGCACGTGGAATTTCGGTCTGGCCTACACCCGCGGCACGGACGAGTTCGAGGTCTTCCTGCTTGATCGCGGCCTGATTGAGGCGCTCAACAAGATCACGATGCAACGCCGGCAGGTGCTACCGCGCGAGGCCGTCACGCAGGCGATGCGCAAGTGGCTTGACCAGGCAGCCATCGCCCGCAACGTCGCCATCGCCGATATCCTCGGCCAGTCGGACATCGATGTGGCGTTCAATCGGCTACGCAACGACGGCCTGGGTGTGATGGGGCCGGGGCAGGGCTCGCAAGTACTCATCAACCTCTCACAGCCCTCGGCGCGGCAGAGCTTCTCGAATCTGGCCCAGCAGGCGCTGCCGATCGGCACCGGCGGCCAGACCACACCCACCGGCACGACGTTCCGCCGGCCCGAAGGCTACTTCGGCACCGGCCGCGGCGATCAACTGATTAACGTGGTCATCGACAAGAGCAGCGACCTCGCCCGCCAGGGCTTCGCCAAGCCCGGCAACTACCAGTTCCGCCGCTCAACGCTGGAAGGCTGGCTCCAGAACAACCGCTAGCCGCGCAGACAACACGGCGCCGCCAAATCAGAGCCCGACCGGAAGCGAGGGGCATATTGTCGTTAATGGCGATTAGCGAATGGCGAGTTGACGACCCGCCGGACGCAGTCTTCGTCCTGCCCTTCGTCGCTTCGTGGCTCCGTCGCTTCGTCGCTATTCTGAACATGTCCCTCGCTGCCGCTTCGCGCTCTGTGCGGTCAGTCGTCGCGGCCGTAGAGGCGCAGGACTAGCTCGATCTCACCGACGGGCATTTCGAGGCTCTGGGCGATTTGAAGCGGCGTCTGGCCGGCGTCGGCCAGGGAGCAGATTTCGATGCTGCGTTCGTCCGTCGGCCTCAGGCGGCCGCTTGCGCTAGTATCTTGACGAACTTGCGACGCGCTGGAAACACCTCCTGATGGCGGTGGGGCTTCCTCCGAATCATCAACCACATGGTCGATTGCGGGGCGGTTGAAGGCGGCTGGAGGGCGATCAGCAGGATTCGCACCGAAAGGTCTGGCGGTTGATGCGGACGCGGCGACACGGGCGGCGGGAGACCCGGATGCGGCGTTGAGTTGGCTCAGCCGGTCGTCGGCATCGCGAATCAACTGTTCAAGCTTGGCGGCCTTGGTGTCGATCTGGGCATTTACACGCCGGGCGAACTCCTCGAGTTCGACCATCATGGTGTCCATTGATCGGCGCACGTCACGCTCTTCGCGGGACTGATCGAGCAGGTCGCGAGCCGGAGAGCGTTGCCGCGCGCGCCGCTGCGCGTTGCGCAGCGTCCACATGCCGATGCCGATGGCCAGAATCACCATCGCCAGCGGCAGCAGGTTGTCGGTCAGGGCACCAGCGGCGATGGCGCTCATCGAGCATCGGCCTCGTCAGGTTCGTTTCGTTTGCCAGGCGGCCAATGCCGCTTCCTGGACCACTCGCAGCGCCACGCCGCGCTCGCGTGCCAGCGCGGCACAGTCCTCGTACTCCGGCCAGCCTTGCAACTCGTCGCCGTGCCGCTCGCCGACCTTGATTCGCACCGCGCCGTAGGGCGTCTCGACACGATCATGCCGGCGGCAGAGCTTGCTGCGATGCCGTTCGTGCCGGCGGATTCCGAAGGTGCGCGTTTCGGCAAAGAGGATATCCTCGAGCCGCGTCACGTCCGCCGGCCGGCACAGGACCGTCAGAAGCTGTCCCGGGCGGCCTTTCTTCATAATTATCGGCACAACGTAGGCGTCGAGTGCACCCGCTTCGAGCAGCCGCTCGGTGGTGAAGGCGACCACCTGGCCCGGCGTGTCGTCGAGTTGCGTTTCGAGCACGGTTACGAGGTCATGCTCGGTGTCGGCGTCGGGCTCGTCCATGAGGAAGACGCGCAGAATGTTGGCACGTGTCCGGCCCTCGCGTGTTCCGGCACCGACGCCGGTCGCCATCACTGTTAGTGGCGGCAGGGGGCCGAATTCCTCGGCGAGAGTGGCCAGAATTGCCGCCCCGGTCGGCGTCACCAACTCGCCGGGCTCGTCGCACTGTGCCAGCGGCACACCTTTCAGCAGGACCGCGGTCGCCGGTGCCGGCAGCGGCAGTACGCCATGAGCGCATTTCACGGTGCCCGACCCGGGCGGAAGCGGCGAACACACCACGCGCTCAACGCCCAGATGGTGCAACGCCGCACACGCGCCGACGATGTCGAGCATGGCGTCGGCTGCCCCGACCTCGTGAAAATGCACATGCTCGGGAGTGATGCCGTGCACCTGGGCCTCGGCCGCGGCGAGCCGGTTGAAGATACGCGTCGCCTGCGTCCTGACCACATCGGGCAGGCCGCTACCGTCGATGCGCTGGAGGATATCGGGCAGGTGGCGGTGTGTTTTTTTGGCGTTCTCTTCGATCTCAACGCGGAGATATGTGGCGGCCAAGCCCTTGCGCTGGACCGTTTCGGCCTCAACCGAGATCTCGGGCAGTTTCATCCGCCGGGCAACATCACGGAGCACATCCACCGGACAGCCGGCGTCGACCAGCGCTGCCAGAATCATGTCACCGGCCGCACCGCAGAAACAATCGAAATACGCACAACTCATCTCAATCTCCGCGAGGTCAATCAGAGCCCGAGCGGAAGCGAGGGGCATGTTGGTCTTCAGTGTTCAGTATCTAGAAGGAGCGTACAGCCCCGATCCACGCCGGGCCAGTGATGGCCCGGTCTTTCCTGTCGCGGAGCTAACCCGCCCATTACTGGGCGGGCGCGGATCAGCGGGCATCATCGCTCCCCGCCAGCTTGCGAATCGCGCGGATCATGGCTTGGGTGCCGAGTTCGCCTCCGCCAGGCTCGGCCTCGACGGCGCGGAAGAGTTGTTGGGCGAGTGCTGTGCCGGGCAGGGGGATCGTGGCGGCCTGCGCCGTTTCCTGCACGATGCGCAGGTCCTTCTGGATGAGTTTGATCATGAAGGCGGGCTCGAGGTCGTCGGCGACGATTTTCGAACCGAGGTTCTGCCAAGCCCATGAACCGCCGGCGCCCGACGCGAGCGTTTGGATCGCGAGTGGCAGATCCAACCCGCTGCGCTGTGCGAGCGTCAGTGCCTCGCAGACGCCGATCATGTTGACCGCGCAGAGGATCTGGTTGCAGGCCTTGAGGGCCTGACCGCTGCCGCTGGGGCCGACGTGCACGACGTTGCGGCCCATGAGTTCGAGCACCGGCCGCACGCGTTCGAAGGCTGCGGCGTCGCCGCCGACCATGATGGTCAGTGTGGCATTGCGGGCTCCGACGTCACCACCGGTGACAGGGGCGTCCAGCAGCGTGACATCGCGTACAGCCAGGCGCCCGGCGAACTCGCGTGTGCGGGCGGGACTGATAGTGCTCATGTCGACGACGCAAGCGCCTGCGGGCAGAGTCGCCGCAGCGCCGTATTCGTTGAAGAGCACGGCCTCGACATCGGGCGTGTCAGTCACGATGGTGATGAGCAGATCACAATTGTGGCCGACATCGGCCGGCGTCTCGCACCAGGTCGCACCGCGCGCGATCAGCGCATCGGCCTTCTGACGCGTGCGGCTATGGCAGTAGACGTGGTGCCCCGCCCCCAGCAGGTGACCAGCCATGGGAACTCCCATGATGCCGGTGCCTATGAACCCAATGCGCCGCACCTCCCCGGCGGCGCTTTTACTCATGGGCATGCTGCGTGGTCTCGCCTGCCTCGGACGACGCGTCGGACTCGGGCTCGGCCGACGTGTCATCGTCATCCTCGATGTCCATCGAGTCATCGACGTCGTCGATGTCATCGGAATCCGTGATGTTCTCGGCCTTGCCCGCCGGTTCGGCGGCCTTCTGGGAGGCCGGTTTGTCGCCTACGGTTTCAGCGGTGAACGCACCCTTGACCGGGGTCAGGATCATGATCATCACGCGGCCTTCCATCGAGGGCCGGCGGTCGACCTTCACCTGATCACCGAACTCCTGCAAGATGCCCTCGAAGATTTCGAAGGCGATCTCGCGGTGAAACCGTTCGCGGCCGCGGAACTGCATCGTGAACTGGACCTTCGAGCCCTTGGCGAAGAACTGGATGGCGCGTCTGATCTTGATCCGGCGATCATTAGCGTCAGTCTTGGGCCGCAGCCGGACTTCCTTGAGCTGCTGCTCGTGGTGCTTCTTCTGTTTCTTCTTCTGGGCGTACTTCCACTTGCCGTAGTCCATGATTCGACAGACGGGCGGCCGGGCCGTGGGGGCGACTTCGACCAGGTCGAGGCCGGCGTCGCGTGCCATCCGCATGGCCTCTGCCGTCTCGATGACCCCGATCTGCTGCTCGTTCTGGTCGATCAGACGGATGGGCGATAAGCGGATTTGCTCGTTGCTGCGCAAGTTCTGATTGATGGGCGTCACCTACCTCTCTTCAGGACACGCTTTCGGCCGGCGTCGGCTTCTTCTGGCCGCGCTCGTTGACTTCGATCGCACACGCGTGCACGAAATCCAGCAGCTTGTGCGAGCCAAGCTGCTTGCCTTCGCGGGTCCGCACGTTGACCAAACCACCGGCGGCTTCCTGCTCGCCGATTACCAGGATGTACGGGATCTTCTGCATCGTCGCCCGGCGAATTTTCGCGCCGATGCGATCGTCACTGTCGTCGATCATCACACGCAAGCCGATCTGGGCGCAGGCTTCGAATACCTTGCGGCCGTACTCAAGCGACTTGTCGCTGACGGTGCACACCGCCGCCTGCACCGGTGCCAGCCAGAGCGGGAAAGCGCCGGCGAAGTGTTCGATCAGGATGCCGACAAAACGCTCAAAGCTGCCCAGCGGCGCCCGGTGGACCATGACGGGGCGGTGCGGCTGATTGTCGTCGCCGATGTACGTCAGGTCAAAGCGTTCGGGCAGGTTGTAGTCCACCTGGATGGTGCCGAGCTGCCATTCGCGCCCGAGGCAGTCCTTGACGACGAAGTCGATCTTTGGACCGTAGAAGGCGGCCTCGCCGATCTCTTCGGTGTAGTTGATATTCGCGGTCTGAACGGCCGCGCGGATCGCAGCCTCGGACTTGGCCCAGTTTTCGTTCGAGCCGATGTACTTGTCGCTTTTCGGATCGCGCAGGCCGATGCGCACGCGATAGTCGTCAAGCTGCACCATCTTGAGCGCCTGGCGCGCCATGTCGACACAGCCGTTGATCTCGGCCGGCAACTGGTCGGGGGTGCAGAAGACGTGGGCGTCGTCCTGGGTGAAGCCGCGGACGCGCGTCATGCCGTGCACCTCGCCCGACTGCTCGAAGCGATAGACGTTGCCGAACTCGGCCAGCCGCACTGGCAGATCGCGATAGCTACGTTTCTCGGAGGCGTAGATCTTCACGTGGTGCGGGCAGTTCATCGGCCGCAGGAGATAGCCATCTTCCTGGGCCAGCCAGGCGCGCACGCGCTTGAGCCGCTCCTCGGCCGGGGCCGCGGCGGGATAGCCGAATTCCGCCAGGTCCTTATGCTGCTCGGCCAACTCGTTGTAGAGCGCGACTTCCTCGTCCGACGCCCGCTCCTCGTTGCCACGCGCCAACTCCCACAGCTTGTTTAGCCGTTCGGCACGCCGCGACTCAAACAACGGCGGATACTGGCTGTCCTTGTAGTACGGGTAGTGGCCGCTGGTTCGGTACAGATCCAGCTTGCCGATCGCCGGCGTGTAGACCGGCTGGTAACCGCGGCGCAGCAGCTCCTGCCGAATCGTCTCTTCCAGCGTGTGGCGAACGATGGCGCCGTTTGGCTTCCATAGCACTAGCCCCGGACCAACCGACGGATCGAGCGTGAACAGGCCGAGCTCCTGTCCGAGGCGACGGTGGTCGCGCTTGCGAGCCTCCTCAAGCTGTTGGAGATAGTCGTTGAGCGCTTTCTTGTCGGGCCACGTGGTACCGTACACGCGCTGGAGCATCTGCTTGCTGGCATCGCCGTGCCAATAAGCGCCCGCGACGTTCATAACCTTGTAGGCGCCGATGCGTCCGGTGCTGGGCACGTGTGGGCCGCGGCAGAGATCCTCGAACCGGCCTTCGCCGGGCTGGCCGGTGACGTAGAAGCTAAGTGAGTCACCGTCGGCGCGCTCGGCGTTGTCGATCTTGTAGAGATTGCCCTCGGCACGCAGTTTGGGCATGGCCTCGTCGCGCGGGACTTCATAGCGCGTGAATGGGCGATCGTCCTTGACGATCTCGCGCATCTTGTCCTC
>JAFGRR010000478.1 GCA_016935035.1 Phycisphaerae bacterium
AGAGGTCCTTGACGAAGATCGCCGTCGCGGAATTCAGGGCGGAGTCTGCCGACGACATGACCGCCATGAGCAGCGCCCCGATGATCACGCCGCCGATGACCGGGTTGTTGAGCTTCTGAACGACCATCGGCAGCGCTTGTTGTGGGTCAATGTCGGGGAAGTGGATGCGCGCATAGAGCGCAATGAAGAACAACACAGCCGGGAAAAACAGCGCCAGGAAGAACCCCACGCCAGCGATCCCGATGCGGGTTTCGCGGATGTTCTTGCCAACGCAATAGCGCGTTGCGTACCCGGGCGCGAACGTCTCGCCGAACAGAAACGCCAGGAACGTCGTGATCAGAAACAGCCAGCCCTTGCCACCCTCGAGTCGGAAGAAATTAGCCGGCACGATTTCTGTTGCGTGCCCCCACGAGCCAAGCAGATCCGGGATGCAATACGCTAGCGTAATCACAAAGCCCAGAAGCAGCACAATGAACTGGTAGATGTCGGTGTGAATGACGGCCAGCAGCCCGCCGGCCGTGCTGTAGATGACCACCATCGTGCCGCCGATCACAATCGCCCACCTGAGCACGTTTGCGACGTCGGCGAATTCCGGCAGGATCGCGGCCAGTACCGTTCCAAAGGCGGCCATCTGCGCTGCGACGATGAAGACCGAGAAGAGCAGCGAGAGAACCAGGACAAGGAAACGCGACCGCTCTCCGAACCGGTGGCCAAAGTAGCCGGCCACCGTGTAGAGCTCGGCGCGGCGGAACTGGGGCGCTACGACTAGGCCGGAAAAAATGAAGTGCAGGTAGCCGCCGGTGGACACGAGCAGCATCAACACTCCCCAATCATATGTTTTGCCAATGGCCCCGACGGAGTAGCCGCCGCCGATGACGGTGGCACCCATGGTGCAGAACAGGAAGAACCACGGCACGCGCCGACCCGCCACGAGAAAATCATCGGTGTCGCCGACTTGCCGCCCCTTGAGCACGCCCTTGACAAAAACGAACACCATATAAGCGGCAACGATTGACCACAGTATCCAGCGATGCGGCATGAGTTCTCCAAGTCATGCTGTGTCGAATCAACGGGGCCGGGAGTGCGTCGGTTTCATGGTCAAACCAGATGCGCCGGCACCGCAGGCTCACTCAACGATGGTTCGTGGGATTCCCGCAGGCAGGCGCACAAGCACCTCGTAGTTCATGCTGCGGCTCAGATCACTGAACGAGGCAACGGTCACGCTCCGTTTGCCCTGGGAGCCGATCAAGACGACCTCATCGCCAACCGCGGCGTCCGCGACATCCGTCACGTCGACCAGCAAGACGCTCATGTTCACGTAGCCCACGACAGCCGCGCGCCTGCCGCGGATCAGCACGTAGCCGTTGTTGCTCATGCCGCGAGCGAAACCGTCGGCGTAGCCAACCGGGATCGCGGCGATGCGTTCGACGCGAGTTGTCAGGTATATTGTCCCGTAGCCGACGAAGTCGCCGGCAGACACGCGTTTGATGTTCATGATGCGGCTTGTCCAACGCAGTACTCGTCGTAACGGATCCCGCGGCCGCCGCGTGAAGCTTGTCTCCTGGGCAAGCAAGTAGTGCATCTGCGTTTCCTTGCTGGGCCAGAATCCGTACATGGCGATACCCAACCGTGCCATGTCGAGGATGGTCTCCGGGTAAGTCAGCGCGGCCGCCGAGCAAGCCGTGTGTCGCCGGCGCGGCGTAAGCGACTGCCCCTCGATCCACCGGCAATGCTCATTGAATCGACCTATCTGGTCCCGCACACGCGAATCGTTGGCAACGCTCTCGGCACCCGCGAAGTGCGTACACACGCCCTCCAATCTGACTGCGCCGGCGTGACTCTTGATAGTGTCCACCGCGACTCGCAGCCCATCCGCGTCGAGGCCGACACGATTGAATCCTGTTTCCAGTTCCAGGTGAATCCGCGCCGCGGCACCAACGCGCGTCGCGAGCGCGATGGCTGTCTTCAGCCGCGAGAGGTTGAACACGTAGAACTGAATGCCGTTGCGAATGGCCCATTCGAGCGCGTCGTTCTCCACCCACGACATGATGATCACTTCGCTCTCCGCCGTCCGGCTATTGACAACGGCTAGAGCCTCGCTGGCGTTGGCGACCGCGAACGTCTTGAGGCCGCATGATTCGGCCAGCGGTACGAATGCGCCAATGCCGTGCCCGTACGCGTTTCCCTTGACGACGCCGCAGATCTCGGCGTCCGGGCCGACCATCTTCCGCAAGAACCGAAGGTTGGCTCGCAACGCCGACCCGCTCAATTCGATTTGGGATGTCTCGAAGCACATCACCGCATCCTCACAGGTCAGTTGCCAGCCGCTGGGGTGTCTTCGGATTGTTCCGCGAGCGCGCGATCGACCAGTGCCCTGAACATCCTGATACCCACTGGGATCAGTTCGTCAGGAAAGTCGTAGTGCGGATGATGCAGTACCGGACAGTCCTCTCCCGCCCCGAGGCCGAACATCGCCCCGCGAAACTCGTGCGTGAAGTGCCCAAAGTCCTCCGTCCAGGCGAACGGCACGTCCGGTTCGACCACCGGCAGCCCCAATTCGTGCGCAACGTCGGTGATGAGTTGTGCACAGTACGGGTGATTCCGCGTATACGGAAACGGCTCAACCCAGCGCACGATGTGTTCCAGGCCAAACGCGTTCGCGGCGCTCGCTGCAAGCCGCTCGCATTCGCGCCGCAGCGTGCTCATCGTCTCGTCCGTATGCGCGCGCAGCGTCGCCAGCACCTTGCCCTCGCCCGGCGACGTCCCAAAGGCCGCTTCGCCAACCGAGGCGTGGATCACGGTTACTTGCGCCGCCGCATGCAATGGGGTGTGCAACTGCGCGAGGCTGTTCAGTCCGTTGATCATCTGCGCAATCGCAGGGGCCGGGCTGCGCCCGCGATGTGGCTCCGCCGCGTGCGACGTCTGCCCCTTGAATTCGGCGATAAACCCCTCGGAGGTTGACGCGAACACGCCCACGCGTGTCACGACGCTGCCCAGCGCGTAACCTGGCAGATTGTGCAGGGCGAACACCATATCGGGGGCCAGCGCCGCGAATCGCTCGTCGGCCAGGACGCGCGCGGCACCGTCACCAGTCTCCTCGGCCGGCTGAAACAGTAGCACGATACGGCCTCGCCCAGGACGTGTCGCGCCGATCACGGCAGCCACGCCCGCGAGGATGGCCATATGCCCATCATGCCCGCACTTATGTGATACGCCGTCAGTTCGGGAGGCGTATTCCAGGCGGCGCGATTCAGGGATGGGCAGCGCGTCCAGTTCGGAACGCAACAGGACCGTTGGCCCCGCGGCTCGGCCGCTATACACGGCGGCTAGGCCGCTGCCGCCCAAATTCGTCACCACATCGTCCGGCGCGCACGTTCGCAGAAGGTAGTCTCGCAGGAATGCCGCCGTCTCTTCCTCGTGGCCAGACAACTCCGCGATGCCGTGCAGTTCCTGCCGCAGCAGTGTCAGTTCCTTGGCCGCACGGTGCATTGGTCGCTCGCGAGTTGTCGTTCAGCAATTGCCGGGGCAACCTCCGATTCGGCGCGCTGCGCATATATCGTCGCGTCGTCCAGCAGAGGATCAATCCTCTTTTCGATGTACTTGCTGCTCATCAGTCGCAGCAACGACGAGTATCCGGTACGAAACTGGATCACGTCGCCGACTCCCAGTCCGTCCGGATTGTCGTCGAGGTTTATTACCGTGACGTCGCTGCTCGCACCGGCGATCCTGTGCGCGGGATTCACCGGCGTCAGGCCGCCAATATCTGTATCCAGTTCGCCAAGACTGACAATTGCGCGATAGCCGCGTTGTCCCGGCGTGATGTCGCCATCCGACTCGGTCTCAAAGGTGGCAGCGTTGGAGGTGACCTCGCCCAGTGGAACCAGACTCTTCTTCTTGATTTCCGCGATCTCCGCGTTGAGCAGCACGGCGTCCGAGCGCAGCCCTTCCAGCGTTCCGCCATTGATCAAGTCCGTTCCAAGGAACAGCGCTTCACCAATTCGAAAGTGGTTGATGGCCCGCGGCAGGCTGCCCTGTAGCAGCAGCGGTAATACCGCTGTCGAGCCACCAGAGATCAGCGGTAGCTTGTGCTCAAATTTCAGTTCGAGCAGCTCGCGATACAGTGCCAGTTGCATGAACTGATCGACTGTCGGAACCGAGCCGGAGAAACAGCCGAGATTAGTCCCGATCCCAATAACCTCTACGTGTGGCAACTCGAACACTTGTTTGTAGAAGCGGATCAGGCTGCCCGGTAGGATGCCCTCGCGCAGGTCACCCAGCTCGATCATGATGACGACGCGGTGTTTGCGCGACTGCTGGCCGGCGCTCTCGTTTATCTGGCGAATCACCTCTAGTTCACTGTTCAGGCTCACGTTGGTCACCGCGACCACTTCATCAACCGAGGATGGCGCCGGTACGCGCAGATACCATGCCTCAAAGTCGGACACGACGCGCTCAATGATGCGCAGGTTCTCCAGCCGTGAATCGCCCATCGAACGCACGCCCAGTCGCTGCAGGGCGCGCAGCGAATCCGCGTGCCCGCACAGCACCTTCGTGACGACCGTCCACGAGGCGCCATGCTGGCGCATCCAGCCGTTGATCACGGACAGATTGTGTTGAAGCGCTTCCATGCGGATCGTCACGCTGTTCATTTCGCGAACCTCATATCGGCGTACTTGTTCTGGAAGCCGACGCGTTCGTACAGGCGCTTGGCCGGATTGTCATACTCTACGTGCAGCTTGACGTCGCCATCGCACTCTTGAATGACGCGCTCGAGCATGCGCTGCCCCAGCCCTCGTCCGCGATGATCCGGATCCACCGCGATGAACAGCAAGAGGTTCTCCGGTACATAGCCACCCATACCTGTTCGCAGCACCACCGCCGCCCCCGTGGGGCGCTCGTCCGCGTCGGCGACAAGAATGAAATTGGCGAGTGGGCCCCCCGGTGAAAGAGCATCGTTGATCCCACGTTGCACGACATCCAACGGGTCGTGATACGGCTGCAGTGCCTTATGAAGGAAATCGGCCAACCGCCCCAGCGTCAGCCACGGCGGTAAGTCGCCAGCAGTGGCAAGCATGCTCAGTCGGTACTCGGTTGCATGGATAGCGTCCACGATTGTGTCACTCCTGAGACCCAGTGGCCAGTCCGGCTGGCTACGCGGCGGTAGCCTCCGTATAGCAGTGTGAATGGTAGCATGTATTCTATTGAATGCAAATTCCCGACGAGCCCCATAAGGCCTCACACCTTCGGATCCCCTAACATACTGACACACCGCCGCTTATGTCGTGACCAACATAGATTTGTCAGGCATTGCGTCCGGGTGGTGCCACGCTATAGTTACTGTTGAATGGACAGGAATCGCCCGGCCTAGTCGCTGGCCGGGCAGGTTGCTCAAGGCAGCTTTCGATACTTCCGCATTATCGCGCTTCGCAGAGCGAAGCTTGCGGGGACGGGCAGCCAGTGGCGCCGTGTGATTCAGGATGTAAGTGCCTACCTAGAAGTCGTTTATGGCGTCCGAGCCGTTTCTGACATATCCTCGCCGGCGTTATGTGCGCCGGCGTGCGTTTCAGTGGTTCGATGATCGATGGAAATAGGCTATGGCAAGTCCGCTGACAGCAGAAGAGGAAATCGTTGCTGCACTACGGCGAATCATGAGGGCGGTCGACCTGCATTCGCGTCGCTTGGTCAACGATGTCGGCCTGACGTGGCCGCAACTGGCAATGCTGCGGGCGGCGGAGCGACTGGGCGAATGCTCAATTACCGCATTGGCGCACGCAGTCCGGCTCGGGCAGCCGACCGCGACGGGAATCATCCAGCGGCTCGAACGCGCGGGCTACGTCACGCGCTCAAGAAGCGACCGCGATGGCCGTAGCGTGGAAGTGACAATCACGATGTCTGGCAGGGAACTGCTGTCCTGCGCGCCGTCACTGCTCCAGGACCGCTTTCGCGACAAGTTGGCCAAGCTCAAAGACTGGGAACGATCCCAGACATTGGCGTCATTACAGCGCATCGCCGAAATGATGGACGCGGAGACGCTTGATGCGTCCCCGATGTTGGTGGCGGGGCCGGTCGACACGCAAGCTGCCGAATCCAAGACCGATGCAGACCCGACAGACGCGTCGTCATAGATGGTCACTGTGGCGTCACGGCACAAGACAAGCGAGCGCAGGTTCGGTGAACACAACGACGTCTCGACTCCACAACCGCCTTTCGGGGTGTTGTTTCGTTTCCTGAGGGGGCTGGTAGCGGGGTTTAGCTGCTCCCCACCGCGCTTTTCGGATGGTGTACCGGCCGAGGTGTCCAAGACGGCGTCGTCGACGTACTCGCCGTCGACGTGGTAGTCGTGTTCGTCAGCAAAACGCAGGATCTCGGCGCGCTGATCGCGGATGCTCTGCTCCTCGCCGTCGGTCGAGCGGAGCAGGTAGGCGACGGCGGCGACGGTGCCCGCGATGGCCGGATTCACACGCAGGGCGGTGGCGCTTGACATGCGCTGCACCCCTTGCGTTCAAGCTGGTCGGGTACCTGGCCACCATCAGGGGCAGCCTCATCAGGGCAGATTCGCGGCGATGCTTGACACGACGGCGATAGGCCCGCTGGCGGCAGGCTGCGCGGCAATGGCGCGCCTCCGGCCGGCTGACGTAGACCGGCGGCGGTGCCACGGGCGGCGGCCTCAACGCCGCCGACTACGTCTACTTCTACGACGCCACCCTTGACGCAATTGGCGGCGTCAAAGGCGGGCCGGCAACGTCTCCGAGGTCTTCGACGTCGCAAACGCCGACGCGGCGGACCTCGGCGAAGCGATCGTCGCCCACTACGAGTACAGCCCCTTCGGCCAGGTCGTGGCCCAGGCCGGCGGCTACGCCGACCACAACCCCTTCCGCTTCAGCACCAAGCCCTTC
>JAFGRR010000479.1 GCA_016935035.1 Phycisphaerae bacterium
AATACGATGCTGCTTGCGAATAAGGGCCGTTCGTCTGACGGCACTATGTACCGGGCTTCCGGCGGCGGCGCCTGCTCCGCGGGACTGGCATCCGCGCCATCGGACAGCTTGGGTGGCTGGAACACGTAGTTGAGAACAACCGCGAATGCCAGGAAGACAATCGCCATCACGACAGTGACCCACGTAAGGAAGTCGCCTGTCTTGGCGCCGAAGGCCGATGATCCGCCGCTCCCGCCGAAAGCGCCCGCCAGTCCGACACCCTTGCCCCGCTGGAGCAGAATGATGAGGATCAGCAAGACCGCGACGAAAGCGAAAAGAACGGCCAGAATGTTGTGGTACCACGCTGCCGCGAGCATCATTGTCCGCCATTCGCTCCATTGGTCATTGTCCGCGCCAACGCACTAGGGTCGGCCGGACTGGTTTCGAACCGAGTAGCATAGCAGATTCAGGCCGTCGCGGCCACAGCAGCCGACACAATACCCAGAAACGAATCCGCCTTGAGGCTCGCACCGCCGATGAGACCGCCATCGACATCGGGTTGGGCCAACAGCACCGCCGCGTTGTCCGGCTTCATACTGCCGCCGTAGAGAATCCGGATTTCATCACCAACGCTTCCGAGCACAGCCCGCAGCTCACTACGGGTGTGGGCGTGGGCCTCCTGGGCCTGCTCCGGCGTCGCAACCTCGCCGGTTCCGATGGCCCAGACGGGCTCGTAAGCGATAACGAGTTGTTCAGGTCGGTCGAGCGTGACGCCGACGAGGCCCGCGCGGACCTGGTACGTCAGTACGTCCAGAGTCTGGGAGGACTTACGCTCGGAGAGCGTCTCGCCGATGCAGAGGATCGGGACAAGCCCGGCCCGCCTGGTGGCTCGCACCTTGAGGTTGATCATACGGTCATCCTCTAGGTGCCCAATGGTGTGGCGGCGCTCGCTATGTCCGATAATGACGTACTGAGCGCCGACATCCGCCAGCATCGCCGCCGAGACTTCGCCAGTGAACGCTCCCTGCGACTCGTAGTATACGTCCTGGCTGCCAACCACGACCGCACTGCCTCTCGTAACCTCGGCGATGGACGCTAGATAGACGTACGGTGGGCAGACGGCCACATCCACGCGGGATGCGCTTTTGACGCCAGCGCAAATAGCCCCGACTAGCTCACGCCCGCGCGCGAGGTCGAGATTCATCTTCCAATTCCCTGCAACAAACGGTCGACGCATGTGACTACCTCCGCACTTATCTCGGTCAACGCGTGGCTCGAACACGCCCGCTGGATAGTCAACGGCAAATGCGTCGCGGCGTCAAATGGGCCTGCATCTAGACTCGGGCCAAAAAACCGGTAAAGCGCCTGTCAACAACGCTGGCACTCTGAGGACCCGCCGCTAGAATACCTCCTTTCATCCCCGGCCTGGGCAGCCGGGACGAGGAGCTCCGCTGTCAGGGGCGGAGCCGATCAGGGATAACGGAGTAGGGAAATGACATCCGGCCGCTTACTGGCGGGTCTGGCGACCTGTCTGTTGGCACTGACCGGGCTGGCCACGCCGGCGCTAACCGCCGGTGACGCTCGGCCTGAGCAGGATCACTTCGCGCCGACAGCGACTGAGACGACCATCGACGCCACCGAAGTCATGCCGCCAATCCGGCGAACGACCCCAGGCGATGAGTGGACCGCACCGCCGGCGGCGCCGGCGATCTCGAACGATAAATCGGCCGGTCTTGCCGCAAAAACGATGCGGCGCGTTTGCCGCGTGACCGCGTATTGTGATCGCGGAACGACGGCCTCCGGCACGCAGGCCGGCGTCGGACAGTGCGCCGCCCCCGCGGACATTCCGTTCGGGGCAACCGTGTACATCCCGGAACTCGACCGCACATTCGTCGTGACCGACCGCACGCACCGGCGTTTCCGGCGCAGCACTGTTGACATCTTCATTCCAGCACATCGGGATTGTGTAGACTTCGGTGTTGGCTATCGCGAGTGCGTGTTCACGCTGCCAGGCGAGTAACACACTCAATCACTGATACGTGCAGCGACTGCGGCAACAGTTGTCGGTGAGGACGCGAGGTAGTCCCCCATCGAGCCGAGCAATCATCGCCCGACACCGATTACTGGCGCGCACTTTTCCGCGTAGCACAACAGTTCACCCACGCGACGACGGACATATGGCGGCTACCATGGAAGTTGGCGAGACTGCCGCGGCCGGGTTGCTGGTGGTCTACGGCCGCCACGTGGGGTGGCCGCTAGCGGGTTCGCCGACGCTGCGTGGAAGCCCACTCGACGCATGCGGCCGACAGGGGTGTCGGCGGCTACATTGGCGCACGTGCTAGCGCATAAAGAACGCCGGCCGGTGAGGATCTCACCGACCGGCGTTTGTGTTACTCAGCATGCGTGGTGCATGTTACCGCACCGGGCGACCTTCCCTAGTAGCCGCAATCACACGGAGTGCCGGTGATCGAGCCCACGAAGGTGTCGATGTCAAAGACGTCGACGGCCGTGTCACAGTTGGTGTCGCAGTTGAGGAAGTTCGAGGCCGGATACTGCGCCAGGAACTCGGCCTCACTGTGCGTGATGGCGTAGACAAACGCGTCGATGTCGAACACGTCGGTCGAGCCGTCGCCGTCAGCGTCACCGCACTTGTATGCCAC
>JAFGRR010000052.1 GCA_016935035.1 Phycisphaerae bacterium
ATAAGCCTGGCCGCGTGGGCGATACAGCGAGACCAGCACTGCGATGCACGGTTCGTCCGACGGGGCACCACACACGAACGAGCCGACGTACGCGCCCGACTCATAGCCGCGCCCGTCAGCACGCGCGATCTGGGCCGTGCCGGTCTTGCCGAAAATCTGATAGTCGGGAATCTGAGCGCTGCGGCCGGTACCTTCCGGCGAGACAACCTCGACCAGGGCGCCGGCACGAAACGCCGCAACCGTCTCCGGCCGCAGGACTCGCCGCACCGGAACCGGTTCGGAATAATCCGCCAGCACGCCGCCCTCGGCATCGAGGATCCCGCGCACGACACGGGGCCGGTACAGTACACCGCTGTTGCAGAACACGCTGAACGCGGTCACGATCTGAATCGGCGTCAGGGCAACTTCCTGTCCAATCGCGACCGACTGCGTGGAGTAGTTGGTCCAGTTTGCCAAGCCGTTGACCAGCCCGGCCTGTTCGCCCGGCAGTTCGATCCCGCTGAGTTGCCCGAAGCCAAACGCCCGCACGTAGCTGTGCAAACGCGCGTTGCCGCAGCGCTCCGCTATCAGCCCCATGCCGATGTTGCTCGACTTGCTAATGATGCGGTGCACGGGCAGTATGCTGTACGCATGCGTGTCGTGGATGGTACGCGAACCGAACTGACGCGCCGGGCCGTTGATCGTGAATTGCTCGTCCAGGCGCACCAGTCCGTCATCGAGCGCCGGGGCGCAGATGAACGGCTTGAAGATGCTGCCGGGCTCGTACGAATCCGCGACGGCGCGGTTGCGCGTGCGTTCGAGCGCTTTGGGATAGCCCGGATCGTCGGCGCCCATTCCGCTGGGGATCGGCTGAGTCGGGTCGAAATCCGGCACGACCGCCATCGCCAGCACTTCGCCCGAGCCGGGGTCCAGAACGACCGCCGTCCCCCAATCCGCGTTGAACTGCTCGACGGCCTCGGCGAGATAGCGTTCGACCAACTTCTGAATGTACAGGTCGATGGTAAGCACGATGCTGGCACCGTCGCGCGGCGGCTGATACTCGTCCGCCCTCGAGTCCAGCCGGCGGCGGCGGGAATCAACCGTCGCGCTGCGCGACCCGTCGATGCCCTGCAACTGCTCTTCGTACTCCTGCTCGATGCCGGCCAGACCGGTCTGGGTCGAATCCTGCACGAACCCGAGCACATGCGCCGCCGCTCGGCCGTGCGGATACTCGCGCCGCGGCTCGTAGCGCACCACGAACGCCCCGAGGCTGCGGTCCTGTCGCACCTTCTCGAAGGCTTCGAGTTCGGCATCACTGACATTACGCTTGACCCAGACGAACCCGGGGTTCGGCGGGTTGACGATGGTCTTGTGCAGTCCGCCGGCGTCGAGCCCGAAGACGGGCGCCACGCTGAAGGCGGCGAAACGCATATCCGCCGCCGGAATGCTCGACGGGTCCATGAAAACGCTGGGCCGCCGCACCGTCCCGGCCAACACCCGGCCGCGCGCGTCGAGAATATCGCCGCGTTGCGCGGGGATCGTCAGTGTGGCGGTCTGCTGTCGTTCGGCCTGCGCGGAGAGATCGGCGCCGCGTGTGTACTCGATGTAAACGAGTCGCCCGGCACCGCCGAGCAACAGCAGCGCGACGACGATGAATAGCCCTTCGCCGGTCCGTAGGTTCATGGTATCGCGCCGTCCTGTGCCGACGGGTGCTCCGGTCACTCGTCGCCGGCGGGCGGCTCCTGCTCAAATCGCATGTCCAGTGCGCGTGCGCGGATGCGGGCCGGATTCCGCAGCCGCGCCAACTCCAATTCCCGTTCGCGGAGCTGCTGGCGCAACACCGCGGCCTCGCGGTCAAGCTGGGACATTTGGTAGTGCAATCGCGACGTTTCCGTTCGCAGCACCACCACGACCAGCATGACCGCCAGCGTTCCGCCCAGAACCACAACCGTGCGTGCCAGGGTCATGACCTCTCCGCCGACCCGCTCGCGCCGCCGGCATCCGTCACGCCACCGGCTATCCGCTAACCAACGCCGCCATCGCCGGCAGCTTGATCCGCATCCCAGGGCGAATCTTGTTGCCGTCGACCAACCGGTTGAGCTTCTTGATCTCAACCCAGCGGCGTTCATCGTTCAAAAAGCGGCGCGCTATGCCGCTGAGCGAATCTCGCTCCTGGATGGTATACCACCAGACATCTGATGTCGTCTGCGCTTCCACCGCTGCGACTGGAATGGCATGCGCGCCGGGGGTAAGAGGACCGTCCTGCGACGTCGACCGCGCCAACGATAACGCCGCAGTCCGGTCCGGGATCACTATCTCATCGCCGACCAACAGTCGGTCCGGCCGCGCCGCCAGCTGCGGGTTCGCCGACAGCAACAACTCGATTTCCTCCGGACCACTCTTGGACCAGAAACGCCGCGCGATCCGCACCAGCGAATCGCCCCGGCGCACCACGTATCGTTCCTCAACCGGTACCGCCGGCTCGACCACCTCAACCTCATCCGCCAGCGCAACCGCTTCCTCACCAAACGCCGACTCATCCAGGCTGACCGGTTCACCCACCGCGATCGGCGTGTCGGCGGCAAACAGCGGTTCGTCCGACTCAACCAACGGCGGCAGCGTGATCGTCTCGCCCGGCAAGGAATCCGCCACATGCGCGATCACCATCTCGGGCTCGTCCCAGTCACCGCGCATCACGCCGCGATCGACCACGCTCACGTTCTGGAATCGGGCCGCCAGGTCGCCGACGCGCGCCGTTCGGCCAACGCTCTGGCCCAAGACCAGCGGGCGGCCGTCCGGCGCATTGTCCACGAACGGGGACGGAATCGCCTCCAGCGGCCGCCCCACCCGGTCAAGCAACCAAGTCGTGCCACTGATGAACAACAGGCAGATGCCAAGCGATAATCGGATGCTGAGCGCCACGGTCGCCTCCTTGCCCTAGGACGCTCCGGTCAATCGTTCCGCCACGCGCAGTTTCGCGCTGCGGCTACGTGGGTTGCATGCTCTCTCGGCAGCATCGGCGACAACGGGTCGCGGCGTAAGGCTGCGAAACGTGCCCGCCGTCTTCGCCGTGCGCAGAAAGCGTTTCACTATCGAATCCTCGAGCGACTGGAACGCGATGACGGCCAGCTTGCCGGCCGGCCGCAGCAGCCCGGTCACGGACTCCAGAAAGCGTTCCAGACTTTCGAGCTCTTGGTTTATGTTAAGACGCAGCGCCATGAAGACGCGCGTCGCCGGGTGCAGCTTACCGCCACCGCCGGTCGCGGATTCGACAACACTTGCCAGCACACGGGTCGTCGTGATCCGACCGCTGCGCCGGGCCTCGCAGATGCGCTTGGCAATGCGCCGACTGGCGCCTTCCTGGCCATAGTGGTAGAAGAGGTCCGCCAACTCGGTCTCGCTCAGCGCGTTAACCAGATCCAACGCCCGGCGTTCCGAGCGACGATCAAAACGCATGTCGAGCGGCCCGTCGCGGTCGAACGAAAAGCCACGCGCCGAATCCGAGAGCTGTGCCGAATTCACGCCGAGATCAAGCAACACGTGGTCGACCTGGGCGATGCCGGCGTCGGCCAGCACCGCGATGGCATCGGCGTAGTTCGATTGCACTAATCGAACACCCGTCGCATCTGCCAAGTTCTTACGCGCCGCCGTCAACATCTCGTCATCCAGATCTAAACCTACATACTGGCCACCAGGCATGATGCGTGGCAGCAACGCCGCAGCGTGCCCTCCCAGACCGACCGTTCCATCCAGGATGATCTGGCCTGGCTGTGGGTCCAGGAGACGCACAATGGGCGCCACGAGCACTGGTTCGTGTTCCCGTGCCTGCTCAGTCACTGTTCCGCGTGTGTTCTTCTTGGCGCCGAAAAAACCTGGACGCCGACCCAGACTAGTACTGGACGTGCCGGCCCACTGCCGGTACAAATCGCTCTCTCGCCCGCTCAGTTGGCGAGAGGAGGGTGGCCGCCGCCCGTCGTCCTTGACTGCGTAACGGCCCGAGGCAACGCTGGCATCCAATGCCCGCACTCAGGAGCACGGCAGTAAATCGCTCAGGAACGTGAGCCCCTCGGGGAAAAGGCTCGCGCCGCGACTCCGAAGTTCTTTGGGGGATTACAGCGGGTCTCGCTCAAACCCGCTGTAATCCCACATCCTCGCCAGAACCCAACCTGACTATTCGCGTCCAAAACTCGTTAGGCGGTCGGCTGTGGCACTGCGGCCACGGCCGCCTGCTCGTCCAGTTCCCGCAACTCACGCATGGCCGGCTCGCGGTTTTCCGCATACCCCTGCCAGCCAGCTTCCTCAAACTGCTCATAGGCCTGCCGATCCCAGAGCTCCAGGTGATCCTGGACACCCATCAGCACGACCTCGCGATCCAGCTTGGCCCGCTTCAGCAACCGCTCCGGGATCAGCAACCGCCCCTGGTTGTCCGGATCGATCAGCGTGCACTGCGAATACTCAAACTGCACCCACTCGTACGTCGCCGCACTCGCGCGGTCGATCGACCGCCCAGACCCCCGAGTGGTCTCGAAGTATTTGTTCTGGTACAACATCAACGTCCCGGGGCGCCTCCCCGGCACAACGTAGAAAGACCGGCCGTCGCTCTCGCTCATCATCTTGTCCCTGACCTGGAACGGGATCGACAGCCGGTTCTTGGCGTCGATGGTCAGCGGAAAGGTGCCGGCGAAGAACATGACGATACGCCTCAGAAGCTCCGAGCCCCACTGGGCCCCACTTGATCTGAATATCGGCCTGAATCTCAAGAATCATGAGGCCTTGACAGGGATAATGTAGCACATCCGCCCCACCATTCAAGTTTATTCGCCCACATTCCATGAAAAAAGACCGCCGCCGCGCGCGACAGACGCCAACCCAGCGTTTGACCCGATACTAGATGTTGTTGATTAGCTTCCCCGACGGCGGAAAAGGCAACTATCAGTTGTGATTCTGCTCGGCCGCCAGTTGTTCCCACCCGGCACGCACCAAATGTAGTCCATGCACACAGTACTCGAATTGAGCGCTGAGCTCACGCAACAGTTCGGCCGGCGGATCCTCGTCAGGCCGGCTCAACTCGCTCGCCACGCCATATGAGTGTTTACCCTCCAGGAGATACTCCCGGAGCCGGTCAACACCTGAGTGACGAGGCTGTAACTGCTCTGGATAAACGCCCGCCCAGAACAGCGTGAAGTCGCCGATGTACCGGTTGACCAACCGCGTTCTATCGTGCTCGCCGACATCCGGACCAAGATCCGCCTCGACGCGCATCCGCGATACGTGCCGAATGACCCTGCCATCCACGCGGCGCAACCGATAAACGTCATCCGCGTGCACGAACTCGACCAGCATCTGGCTCAGGTAGTCCGTCAGTCTGACGTCACAGATACCGACCTCGGACAGAAAGACCTGCTCCACCATGCCCGAGAACAGCTTACGCAATGGATGTCCATCACCGACGTTGCAACGCATCGCGACACCTGGACCGGCGCTGGGCGGCGTTCACGCCGCCCGCCTGAATCGTACGAAGACCTCTGGTGCTGCGAGCCGTACGGGCGCACAACTCGACCATGTCTCCATTGGTGTTTTCGGCATGATTGCTTAAGCAGTTTACGCGCGTGCCCGTCATTAGGGACGGGCTGACACCGACATTCCACACTAGCTAGGGGCGCATACGCCGGCGTGGGGGCTGCGGCATGCCCTCCGGACGTCCGAAAATCATTCGCCCGGCCGACGTTTGCAGCACACTGGTCACCGTAATGACCACCTCTTCGTTCACCTTGTCGCGCGAGTTCTCCGCCACCACCATCGTGCCGTCTTCGAGGTAGCCAACGCCCTGCCCCGACTCCTCGCCCGGCTTGATGATGCGCACGGTCATGGTCTCGCCCGGCAGCACAACCGGCTTCAGGGCATTGGAAAGGTCGTTGATGTTGATCACGTCGACGCCACGGAGCTGCGCGATCTTGTTCAGGTTGTAGTCGTTGGTAACCACGCGGCCGTCAACCTTCTTGGCCAGTGCCAAAAGCTTCTGATCCACGTCGCCGGCTTCCTCGATGCTGGGCAGCCGGGCGTCCGAGATCTTGATCTCGGCCTTGTCGTTGGTCTGTAGCTTGTTGAGCATGTCCAGGCCGCGGCGACCGCGGTTGCGTTTCAGTTTGTCGGAGCTGTCCGCGATCGCCTGCAACTCCTGGAGCACGAACCGCGGAATCACCAGCGGCGAGTCGATGATGTTGGTATCGCAGATGTCCGCGATGCGGCCATCGATGATCACCGACGTATCCAGAATCAGCGGGCGTGCCCCCCGGGACTGCTTCGCGAACTCGACATACGGTATCACAAACCGAATGTCGTCCTTGGTTTGCAGGATGAAGCTGATCGACAGGTAGCAGCAGACGATGCCGATCATGACCTTGACGGCAGTGATCACGGGCGCGGTAGCCTCGGAGTCCAGCTCGCCCACCATCACCTCGATCAGCAAATTGAGGATCAGGCTGATGCCGTACGCGAACACAATCCCGACAACAAGCCCCAGAAACGCGCCGGATAACGCCGCCAGCGACTTGCGTGTCGTCGCCAGATCCACGACCACCATCACGCACGCCACGCCAATGCCCGTGACCATCAGCGTCATTACGCTCCGTGCCCCCTCGCCCCGCACCGACAGCGCCACGGCCGCCATCAGCAGTACAAACAATCCGCGCAGCACCCATAGCAACATATGAATCTCCTTATGATCGATGGGCGATGATAGTCCCGAATGACACCGATGGATGATACATTACCGCAACATGATCAACCTGAGCGTAGCGGTTTCGGCGCGATGCACAAGTCCCGGCTCTGGCCGGTCGGCATTACGATACCACCCGC
>JAFGRR010000480.1 GCA_016935035.1 Phycisphaerae bacterium
CAGTACTACCTTGCCGCTGGCATCGACAAACGCCAGTGTCTCGGCTTCGGTGTGCTGGCACTGTGAGTCGGCGTATTCGGTGAACTGGCGGTACTCACCGGTCTGGAGCATTCGTTCGGCGGAAACACGCACGCCCTGCATCATGCCGAGCGCGGCATCGCGTTTGACCGCCAGCGACGAGTCCTGGATGTTCGCGAGCGTTGTCTCGAAGCTCCGCACGTACAGCTCGTACTGCACGCCGAACAGGACAACCATCGATACGATGAAGAGCCCGAGTGTCGGGATGAAAATGCGTTTGGCGAGACTGGCATTGCGTAGCATCATGAGGCACCCCCTTTCCGATCCTGCTCATTGTAGGCGACGGCATGGTGTTTCTCGCCTTTGCGGTAGAACGAAAACGCCTGCTGCCGCGCAAATCCCGGGCTGGTGCAGCCGAGGCACGGCGCGCCGGCCCTGATACACCAGTTCACACCGCCGTTCCACTGGCGCTGAGGACAGTTGGTGTGGCTGAGCGGCCCGAGACAGCCGAGCTTGAAGAGGCAACCCTCGTCGCCAAAGTGCTCCGCGAACTCCTGCTTCTGCCAGTAGTGAAATCGCGGACAGTCATCGTGGACAGAGTTCTTGTAGAACATGTCAGGCGTAAACAGCTCGCTGTTCACGTCCGGGTAGCCCTTGGAGGCCGCGTATGCCAGTGTGCCGACGATTGACTGCGGATGCACCGGGCAACCGGGACAGTTGACGAGCCTCTGGCGTGGTTCGATACCGCACGATTGCATGAATTCGCCGACCCCGGCCGCCCCGGTCTCGTTGCCCTCGCCGGCCGGAATGCCGCCAAACGCGGCGCAGGAACCGGCCGCGATGACCAGGTCGGCGCGGCGTAGCGCGTCAGGCAGTATCGTCGTCAGGGGGCGACCACCCAACTCGCACGCGGCGGCCATCTTGGTCGGGATCGAGCCCTCCACCACCAGGAAGTATCCGCCGGTCTGAATGGCTTTCTGGATGGTGTCGATCGCCTGCGAGCCCTGCGTTGCCGAGATCGTGGGGTGATATACCAGCGACATGAACTCGGTCAGCAGTTCGAGCGGCCCCGGGTCCTCGCTGTTCAAGAGCGAGACGGAGCACCCGCTGCACGACTGTCCCTGCAACCACAGGACGCGTTTCTGACCGCTGAAGATGCGTTGCAACCCGTCGGCCAGAGCCGGCGCCGCGGCCCGACCCAGACCGAATCCCGCAGCGAGCACCGTGCCCATCCGCAGGAACTCACGTCGTGAATAGTTCGCCATGGTGTTACCTTCCTTCGGCCCACCCGCGACATCGCGGGGTCTGCTTCAATCAGTGCACCGCGCAGGCCAGGCACGGATCGAATGAACGGACGATCCGTCCAATTTCGATCGGTTGCTCCGGATTCTGCAAGAGCGCCCCTTCCAAAGCTGTTTCGACGGGACCAGGCTGACCTTGACCATCGCGTGGTGAGCAGTTCCATGTAGTGGGCACCACACACTGGTAGCGTGCGATGCGGTAGTCCTCGATGGTAAGCCAGTGGCCCAGCGCACCGCGCGGAGCCTCCGTCAAGCCGTAGCCCTCGCCGCGCTCGCACAGATCGAAGTCGCACGTCGCCGGCGCGTCCAGCTCGATTGCGTCGAGCCAGCGCGACGCCTGGGCCGCAATCCAGCGGCACTCCAACCCGCGGGCCACGTGCCGCCCCAGCACGGAAAACAGCTTGTTCACCGGCAGCTTCAGCGAGCCGATGACCGCGTCCACCTCCCGCTTGATCCAGGTTTCCTTGGGATTCATGTAGTTGGCGACGACGCGCGCCAGCGGCCCGACCTCCATCACGCGCCCCCGGTAGCGCGGTGCCTTGAGCCAACTGTACGCGCCACTCCGTTCTGGCTCGGGCTCCGTGATTCCCTCGCTCGGATGCCGCGGCGTGCCGCTTGCATAGCGCGAGCACGCCACGTCCTCGCTGATGTTGCGCGGCTCCAGCGCCTCCCACTTGCCATCTATGACAACGCCCGGCGGGATCAACTTCTCACCGCTGTCGTTGAGCTCGAAGACGCCGTAGCAGAGGTAGTTGCCGCAACCGTGTCCGATGTCGAAGTAACTGGGAAACTCCTGGGCAACCTCAAGCAGGTCGGGGATGTACACGGACTCGACAAACTCCGCGACGCGTTTGAGCCGCGCGCGGTAGGTCAGCACGCGTTCCAGCGTCGGCACCTGCGTCACGCCGCCCGGGATGAGCGCCGTGCTGTGCGGCAGTCGTGCTCCGAAGACGGCGCCCATCTCGTGACATATGCGGCGCATATCCAACGCCTCGACATAGTGGCCGAGCAGTGCGACGTTTCGATCGTCACTCTTGACGTAATCGGCCTCGTAGCGCGGCAGGAACGGGGCCGCGGCGAAGGCGTCCTCGCGCGACAGTGCGCTTTCAACCCAGGCTTTCACCGCCCGCAACGCGCGATCGGCGCCCGTGTATTTCAGGATCGCCGTCACGTCTACGAAGTCGAGCGCTGCCAGGTGGTAAAAGTGCAGGATGTGTGATTGCAGATAGTTCGCCGCGAAGATCAGGTTTTGCAGCAGACGCCCGTTGTGGTTCGGCCTGATGCCGTAGGCCATCTCCTGCGCGCGCACGGATGCGATGCCGTGCGAAACCGGGCACACGCCACAAATCCGCTGCGTGATCTGCTGCGCGTCCATCGGATCGCGGCCTTGCAGGATTCGCTCGAAGCCGCGGAACATCTCGCCCGCGCAGCGCGCGATGGTGACGCGATGGCCGGCGTTTTCTTCCGCCAGCGGTTCGGTCTCGGTGTGAACGGCCAGGTGCCCCTCGATGCGCGTGAGGGGACTCACGGTGACGCTGCTGCTCATGGCGCAACTCCCTAAGCCCGGCGTAAATCGCCGCGCGCTTTGTGTCACTCGGCGTGCCGTGATGTTCCGATGAACATCATTCGGCGTAGCTGTCCGTCATCACGGACAACCCGCTTGAGTTCATCGCGTTCTCGTTCTCGCTCACAGGGTGGCCAGACAGTCGGTCATGCCCGATGGCGGGATACGGGAGCCCACCGAGTCCACATCGCACTCAGTCAGCAGCGCGAGCGACCCGTGCTCGGTCTCCGGCTGCAACGGAGACTCGCACACTAGCGCTGTAATCGCCCCCTTCGACCCCGGGCTTTAACTCTAGGAGAAAAACGGGGGTGGCGCAGGTACGGAATACCCAACTCAAGCGTAAGCCTAGACAACGGTATCACCAGTGGCCAGTATGCAAAGCAACAGCAGTCTGGAAACGCCAGTGCTCGAAAACCACGCCATTTAAGCTGTAAACGCGTGCCGACACGCTACACCGCGTATGGCGCTGGGTATGCTAATCAAGAGTAGTAACGCACCCTTCGCGCCGCCACGCGTTTGATGGACTCTTCCCTCAACATGGATGCTGTCGTTGCGCGAACGCACTAGTGCCCAGCGTATTTGCTGGCCAACGGAATACACTCGATCTAGTGTACTGCGGGCGTTCAATACCAGGCAGGTGTCTGAAACCTATCCCAGAACCGAGCAGAGCCGCGCCCGTCAGGGAGCGCCTGCCGGAGAAACCGACCCGTTCGCGGGACAACCGCTCCCTCAGGGTCGCGGCTCTGATCGAAGAAGATAGCTTTTACTCGCCCTTCTTCTCCCACCAGTGCTGCGAGCTGAACGACGACGCCGGCAGACCGGCCTTGTTCGCCAGACACGACTCATCCGTCGCGCCCCAAGCGTACCGAACGTCCGTGGGCTCCTTCACGTCAGCACTGGACAGAACCAATGTCTCGCCGTCGATCCGCGCTTCGGCCGGCACAAACTTGCCGTCCGCGCCGGCGATCTCGAAGTGTTCGAGCTTGCCGGTCGCGACCAAGCCGCCACCAGCATGGTCGAACAGCACACGAACGTTGCCGTCCTCGATCTTCAGTTCCTTGTATAGCGGGCCGGAGCAGATGAGGTTCTCGCGGCCATATGTCTTCGCCAGCGCCCACAGCGCCAACCGGTGGCCGACATCCTGCTTGTTACGCGGATGAATGTCGCGCGGGTTACCGATGTCCAGCGTTACGGCCATGCCGGTGAGCGGAGTGGACATCGCCATGCGCTGGGCATCGCGCAGCTCGCCCGCCTGTCCCGTGTCGTCACCGTAGGCAAACGGGGCAATCTGGACGTAGTAGAACGCGAACTTCTCCATCGTCGGCGGCCACTTCGAGCGCCAATCCTGGATCATCGCCGGGAAGAGCTTGCGATACTGCGCCGCGCGCGGCCGATTGGATTCACCCTGGTACCAAATCACGCCGCGGATGCCATAGGGCACCAGCGGGTTAATCATGCCGTTGAAGAGCACGGTCGGCAGGTTGACGTGCAGCTTGCTGCCCTGCGGCCAGGCGGGCAGCTTGTCCAGCGGAGCGCCAACGTGATAGCGCCAGTTGCCGGCCAGTGAAATGGCAACCTCCGGGCCGATGCCCGCCGGATACAGACGCAGGTCCGGCGCCGCCCCGGTCAATCCGCCGGCGCCGAGCGTATCAAGCACGCGAATTGCGATGACGTTCGCTCCGCCGTGAACCGCCGCGGGTGGCACATTGTACTTGCGGGGCATGTTCCAATAGCCCGGCTGTTCCGTGCCGCCGATCTTCACGCCGTTGAACCACGTTGTGTCCATGTCGTCGATCGAGCCCAGCTCGACGACCAGTTCGATGCCGGCCCAGTCTTCGGGCAAGGTGACGCTTCGCCGGAACCAGACCGTGCCATCGAAGCCGTCGAGTCCCTGAGTCTCCCACGCGCCGGGCACGGTGACCTCCGTCCACGCGGCATCGTCCAACTCGGCTTTCATCCAGCCGTCGGCACCACTGCCCGGGTCGGCTGAGTCGAGATTCGTCCACCAGTCGGCGACGGCGCGGTTGTAGTCGGCATCGAGCGTGCCGGGTTGTTTGCGCTCCTGTGCGAGCTGGTCGAGCGTGTCGTTGAAATCGCCCAGCCCGCGCAGCCCCTCGGTGCTGGTCCACGACTCGGCCACCGTCCCGCCCCAGGTAGCGTCGATCAGGCCGATCGGCACATTCAGTTCGCGGTGCAGCTCGTTGCCGAAGAGGTACCCGATGGCGCTGAAGCTCCGCACGCTGTCGGGCGTGCACTCGAGCCAAGTACCCTCACAATCAGGCTGCGGCGCGACGTTGAACGTGTTTTTCAACTGGAACAGGCGGATCTTCGGGTTGTTGGCCTGCGCCAGCTCCTGGTCGCCGTTGTCCACGCCCGACGCGAACGACCACTCCATGTTGGACTGGCCAGAGCACAGCCAGACCTCTCCGATCATGACGTCGGAAATTGTGACCTTGTTCTTGGCGAGGTACGTAATGTCATACGGTCCGCCGGCCTTTGGCGTCCGCACCGGGAGACTCCACCGGCCATCTGGACCAGCCACGGCCATCAGCTTCAGGTCGGCCCAGCCGACCTTTATGCGGATAAACTCGCGCGGCGCCGCCCAGCCCCACAGCACAATGTCCGCCTCTTGCTGAAGGACCATTTTGTCGCTGAAGATCGCCGGCAAGCGAACATCCGCGCTGGCGGCTGCAATCTGCCACAGCGTGAACAGCGCCAAAATACCGGCCATGACTGACGAACGGGCAAACCTGGTGTTCCCTGACACTGGCAGCACTCCTTCATGGGTTGGCGGCTACACATCCGTTCCCGAGATTCTAACCAATCCTCGCCGACGGCAGTAGCACCCCGCGCCGCTACGTGTCCATCGCTGAACAGCGACCCTGAATCGCCGGCCGAACCTCGTCCATGAACTGGACACACGACCATGCCGCCGGTAAACCAGCGGTGGCTTTCGACACGACCTCGACCGCCGAGGTCACCCAGCGTATCAAGGAGGTTACGATATGAGCCGTCACCGCATTGGTTTGATGATCCCGGTCCTTGCCGCCACGTGCCTGCTGCTCACCGCCTGCACCTCGTCCGGCCCCAATTGGCGCACCCCGGCGGCCGGACTGTCCGTCACGCACGAGTCCTACGGCCAGATGCCCGACGGCC
>JAFGRR010000481.1 GCA_016935035.1 Phycisphaerae bacterium
AAAAAAAATCCCGAGCCGGTGTGGCTCGGGATTGAAAGTCCCATCGTTGCGATGGGTCAGGGAGGGTCAAACATTGTCAGCGGGGGACGCTGAAGCAACGGTTTGAAGTCTACGTTTTGGCTGCGGGGCTGTCTGTGCGCCTTGTTGTCGTATTTTGTGACAGTCTGTAATGGTGATGTGCCATATGCATATGCGTTCAGCGTACTGTCACGACCCCGCTGCCTTGAGGAGTAACTTCGAGGCGGTCGAGATCGAACCCCCGGTCGCCAAGCCGGGCGAGCAGGGCTGCATAGCGCGCCGCGTCGACCGTGGGAGTCCGCGACAGCACCCACAGGTAATCGCGCTCGGGTTCGCTGACCGCGACCAACTGGTAGGCGTCATCGATATCGATGACCCAGTAATCGCCCCACACGGCCGGGATGAAGGAGAGCCAGGCGGGAGCAAAACGCACCTCCAGCTTCGGCGAGTTCGTTCCGCCGACGAGCCGGGCAACCCCGTTGGCCGACTCGAACTCGCCACTTTCCAGACGACAGCGGTTGATGACCTGCACCCGGCCGTCCGGCATGGGCGAATACTCGGCGCGCGTGTCGGCCACGCATTGTTTCTGGAAACGATTCGGGTACTTGGCAATCTCGTACCAGGTTCCCATGTAGCGCTCCACGTCCAGCGAAGGCACGGCGACCAGCGGCGGAACGGGCATACGCGGTGTTTCCCCGGCAGCCAGCGCGCTGAAAGCGACAAGACAGCCCATGATGGGCGCGAGAAGAAAGCGCATGAAGTGTGTTCCCCGGAAATGTCTGGAGAACAATGGACAGCCTAATCGCCGCCCAGTTTCAACCGGCTGGCCTGGCACTTCTCGATGGCCCATTTGAGCAGCGCCGCCGAGCGATAGATCCCGTGCGCAAACTTGCCGTACGGGAGCGTCAGGAAGAAGGCCATCACCGCGCCGAGATGTACGACCAGCAACACGCCCATCGCCGCCGTGTCACGCCAGGCCAGCAGGGCCAGGCCGCTGGCGCTGGTCAACAGCAGCAAGAGCATGAACCCGCGATCGAGTGGGCGCTGCGCCGTATCGCCGTGCAGCGGATGGCGCCGCAGGTTGCACCACAGCTGCCCCGCCGGGCCGGTCACCAGCCCGAGCCCGCCCACCGTGCCGAGCAGGACCGGCAGGCTGGTCAGGGCGTACGGCGCGTGGATGCCGAGGACATAGTGATAGAACGTGGCCGCCAGCGTGGCCGCGAAGCAGAGCAGGAAGCCGTAGAAGGTGAGATGGTGGAAGTTCCGCCGCCACAGCGAGAAGGCGTCGTCCTCATTGTTGCAGCCTTCGCCATGACCGCCGTCGAGATACTTGAGCGTCAGGATGGCGTGCGTCGCCTCGGTCGCCGCGGCGGCATTCGGCGCACCCGGCGACACATCCCGCCAGAACCGGCCGACCCCCACGCCCAGCGCCAACGCGGCCAATGCAAACACAGTGCCAAAAAGCCACACCAGCGCGCCATGGGGGAACAAGGCGAAGAAGTTGCCCGGTGGATCGACACGTTCGAACAGATTGCCGGAAGGAACGAGGAAGAACAGCACCAAACTCGCCAGCAACGCCAGCAGCAGAGACCCGCCGGCATGGCGGTAGGCTGCGCCCATGCACGCGGGCCAGGCGTAATCGGTGTAGGTTTTCCCGCGCAGCCGGGCCATCGCCTGCGGGACGTTGAGCACGAACTCGTGCGGGGGCGCGTACTGGCAGGCATGCAGGCAGGAGCCGCAGTTGTGGCAGAGGTTGGCCAGGTAATGCGTGTCGGCCTTGGCGAACTCGATGCGCCGGGTCATGGCCGGAAAGACGGCGCAGAACCCTTCGCAGTAGCGGCAGGCGTTGCAGATCTGCATGACGCGCGCCACTTCGGCCTCCGCGTTGTCGGACGCAGCCCGATCGCTGACTTGCTCACACGCTTGCATGGCATTCCTTTGCGTTTGTTTCGCGAACCGCACGGGCGGCCTGAGTACCGGCGATGCGCCCGAAGGTGGTGCCGATGGACATGCCGATGCCGGCCAGGTAGCCCTTGCCGAGGACGTTGCCGGCCATCATTTCGCCGGCGACGAACAGGTTGCGGCTCGGTCGGCCGCCAAAATGTACCGCCGCGTGCTCATTCACTTTCAGGCCGAGGTAAGTGAAAGTGATGCCCGGACGCAGGGCGTAACCGTAGTACGGCGGCGTATCGAGCGGCAGCGCCCAGTGCGTCTTGGCCGGCGTGAGGCCTTCCGTGTGGCAGTCGTCGAGCACCGTATGGTCGAAGCGGCCGACACGGCAGGCGGCGTTGTAGTCGGTCACGGTACGCATGAAGCGCGTTTCGTCCAGCGCGAGCTTGCGCGCCAGATCGTCCAGCGTTTCGGCCCGGATGCCGGGGAAAACCGGTGGCATGAAGCGGCCGATGGCTTTCGAGTCGATGATCGCGTAGCCGATCTGCCCCGGCTGACGGGCGACCAGCCGGCCCCAGATGGCGTAGCGCTTGGGCCAGAAGTCCTCGCCTTCGTCGTAGAAACGCTCGGCGTTGCGGTTGAGCATGATGCCCAGCGACACGCAGTCGACGCGGGTGCAGATGCCCCCGTCGTAGAGCGGCGCGCGCGCATCGATGGCCACGCAATGCGACTGCGATGGATCGCCGATGGCGTCCGCGCCGGAGCCGATCAGCTGCTTGAGCAGCACGCCGCGGTTGAAGCGCGTGCCGCGGATCAGGAAGTTGTCGGCCGGCCATTCGCCGTGTTCGTTCTGTCCCCAAGCCTCGCGCAGCCACGCGCGGTCGGACTCGAAACCGCCGGCGGCAACGACACAGGAACGCGCGGCGATGCGTTCGTCGCCGATGCGCGCCGCAACGAATTCGCCATCGTGTAATTCCAGCGCATCGACCGGCGCGTCGTAACGGATCTCGACGCCGAGGCGGGCCGCGCTGCGGTAATAGGCGTTGACCAGCGCCTTGCCGCCGCCCATGAAGAAGGCGTTGGTGCGCGCGGTGTGCAGCGCGCCCGACAGCGAGGGCTGGA
>JAFGRR010000482.1 GCA_016935035.1 Phycisphaerae bacterium
GAAGATGCCCTTGCGCGCGGTCTCCATGACGGGAGTGGCGGCGGTCGCCCCCAGAATGACCGCCACGCCGGCGATTAACACCGCCAGACGCCGATCCAGAATGCGCGCACCGATGATCGCATTCACCAGGTTGGCCGCGTCATTGCGGCCGACCTCGATCGTATCCCACAGCAGCATGCCCACCGCCACAGTGGCGGCACCGGCCAGAAAGAGGGTTTGGGACGAGGCGGCGTCCAGCAAGGCTCCAACTCCTGGTGATCAGCCCAGACCTGACGTCATCAGGCAAGCATGCGTCGAACGCGCTCGGCAGTCTTGTCCGCGTGGTTGGCGAGGGCGCCGAGGTTCTGGAAAACGCCGGACCACAGGAAGATGTCCGTCGCCTTCATCTGGTCATCGAGCGCGAACAGGTGCTTGGCCAGCTCGTACTGCGCCTTGTCAGCCACCCACTCTTCGTGCTCGGCCTCCGCCACCAATTGCAGAAGCTGCTGACTCTTCGGACCGGCGAAGTCCTCTTCGTGGAATGTCCGCAGTAGTCGGACGGCGGCGTACAGCCGATCGCACACGCTCAGCACCTGCCGAACATATGAGATCACCTCGTCCGCGATCGCCTCCGGCAGCACGAGCTTCTTGATCGTCAGTTGAACCGCGAGGTCTTCCGCCGTGTCGGCAAGCTGGTCCTGCACATGCACGAAGGCCAGCAGATCGCCGCGATACACGGGCAGCGAGAACGCCTTCGGTACGGTGCGGCGAATGTCGTTCTTGATCTTGTCCGCCTCGTGTTCGGCCTTGAAGACTTGGTCGGTCAGGCTCTTGAGGCGTGTGTAATCGCCCGCCCGTACGCTCTCGAACATCGGCAACACGTGATCGACACATTCGCGAACGCGCGCCATGTGTTCCGCCAGCGGCTCAAATGGCGAGCCCTTCCGCCAATTCCACAAGCTCATCGTTGTTGGTCCTCACAGCAGTGGCAACCCGTCGACCACGGCGTCGCGCTAGGGAGGTATCGGAAGCGAATTCGCGATAGCTGTCAACTCGGCGCCCGTATCGCTCCTCAACCCGGGCGTGCGGCAGAATCGGCGGATTCGACTGCGCTTTTGACGCGTGTGAAGCGTGAGGCGGACAATGGCTGGACCGAGCGGCGCCCGTCAGGAGGCGGTTGACGGGATAGCCGCGAGGTTGCCGACGCAACCGCTCCCTCACGGTCGCGGCTCAGATCGGACGGGCACGGATCGGATCGCACCCCCGATTCGGTCATGCCCCCCCTCAACCCGAACGCGGCGGGTACGACATTGACGCTGACGCCTGGATACCCAGGAAGTGCTTCGCCGGGTCCTCGACCGGCCACGGGTGCGGCAGCGCGAACAGTTCGCCATACTTGAACCCACAACGCGTACCTTCGGCGCCGTCGATCGAACGGACGCGGTGCAGGACCTTCTCGAGCCGCGCCTCGTCGAACTGCGAGCGATAGGCCGAGATCGCCGCCAGCTTCTGCTCGTGCACATCGCTGACGTCCACGACAAAGGTGGAGTGCCATTGGCCGTGCTCGGCGGAGATCACCACCGGGCGATACCACAGCCAGTCGATCCGATGCGGTTCCGTGCCGTCGAAGCGATCGTCCCACTTCGTCAATTGCGAACAGAAGCGCGCGGCCTCGACAATGAGCTGCCCCTGGTAGTGGTCGGGCGAGGCGGCGGGCGTGCGCCCAACCATACTGACGACGATCCGCGGCCGATGGCGTCGAAAGACCGTCGCCACCGCGTAGCGCGTTTCGGGACAATCCATGAGTTCGCGGTTGGTCAACGGCAGGACCTCGACGTGTGCGACGCCAAGGATCTCCGCCGCCTCGTGCAGTTCGCGCATGCGCGTTTCGAGTGTTCCGCGCGGCGTCGGCTCGCCATTGGTCATGTGCAGAATGCCGACGCGGTGTCCCTGGCTGACCAGCTTGGCCACCGTGCCGCCGCAGGTGATCTCCACGTCGTCCGGATGCGGCATGGCGAAGATGATGTCGAGCGTCTGATCAGACAAGTGCGTCCTCCGAGGAAGAATCATTAATGACCAACAGCAACCGGCGGACCATGCGTCTCCGGCATGGACACAATATCAGTTGGGTAGACAGCGTTAGATGATATTAGCACGACCGGCCGACTGGGACACGGGCGTGCGATCCCGTCGTCATTTACGATAACAACATCGCAAACCACTATCTCGGACGCCCTGGCGGGCCTCGGCGTTACAAGGCGAGACGAATTTCGGAATTAGTGGGCAATATCGACGCCGGCGGTGATAATCAACATAGGAAAGCAGTTGGTCCCCTTGCGAGGTGATCGAATGCGGGCGGTTAAAACACAGCGGTATCGCACCGAGTTCATCTACGATTGCCCCAGGTGTGGCACGCGACTCGCGCTGCACGCAGAGGAGCGCGGCGACGTACGCCGATGTCATAAGTGCGGTGTGCTGCACCCCGCGCCGTGCTTCCGCACATTCCACCACGACGATCTGCGTCCGCTGCTCCGCCGCGACCAGACGCTGACCTGTCCACGCTGTGGCATCGCGATAGAGGTGACATACCGGGAGTTGTCCGAGCCCGTCATGTGCCAGGCATGCGGCCACGCTCTCGATGTGCCGTCGGCACCGTGGGACGAATGGTGGCGTCCCGTGTCGCGCGCCTTGTCACGGGAGGATCGCCGGCAATCGTTGCACCACCTGATGTTCGTGAACACTCGCCGTCACGTACCAGACCGCTTTCTGGACGCGCGGTCACGACGGCGGTTTCAGTACTTCTGCGGCAATTGCGGCCGGCTGTACACGGGACGCGTCTGGGACATCGCGACGCAGGTCGAATGCGCCGCCTGCGGCCATTTGATGATTGTCCCCGCGCCATCGCGACCAGGCCGGCGACGCCCGCCCGTGCCAGTGCGCGTCGAGACCGACGAACGGGCATTGCCCAATCCCATCGGTGTCTCGTCCTACATGGCCTGACGCCCGCCAATGTAGCGGCCGACATCCCCGTCGGCCGTCTTCGTCGCTGCTTTGTCTATTCCTCCTGCCGGCCTGCTACCGCTCGGGTTCGGGTGGCGTCTTAACTCGTTCGTGCGCAACCCCGAACCGTGAACCCTCAATATGCCCGCTCGCTGCTGCTCGGGCTCTGATGGTTTGCCCGCCCGCTTTCGCTCGGGCCCTGATGCGAGGGCGAATACAGCGCGGCCCGCCCATTGCTGGGCGGGCCGCGATCGTGGACATCATTGATGCTATCGGTACACCGCTACCGGCGGCGCCGACCGGCGGTCGAAAAGACGCCGACCAGCGTTAGCGTCAGCAGCATGGTCGTCATCGCCGGACACAGAGCGGTAGTTGTCGCGACCTCTTGGGGCGTTTCCTGGGCGCTCTGATTGGGCTCGTCATCCGATACGGATGAGTCGGCGGAATTCGGATCGCCGCCATCCACAGGCACGTTGGGCTCGGCATCGCCATCTGAGCCGACGTCGCGATCGGCGGCCGCTTCGTTCTCGTTCTGGATGAGATTGAACTGGTCCGGCCACTTGTCGCAGGCATCGCCGAAGCGGTCGCCATCAC
>JAFGRR010000053.1 GCA_016935035.1 Phycisphaerae bacterium
CAGGCCTACGAGCCCCACCTCCGCGTCGACGCCGCCATCGAAGAGGAACTGCTGCAACTGCTGCTCACGCCCGAGACCTCCGGCGGCCTGCTCGCCGCCATCCCACCCGACCAGCTCGATGCTCTAACCGCCAGCTTCCGCGACGCCGGCGAGAATCTCTGGCCCATCGGCCGCGTCACCGCCCGCACCGCCGGCCCCCTGATAGACCTGCTGCCCTAGCCGTCAGCCGCGGAAGTAGCGTCGGCCCCCTGTGGCCGACGTAGAACGCCGACGACGCCTCGAAATCCGACGTCCACCATCGGGGATGAACGCCACATGGGATCTCGCCGCGGACAGCCACCCCCAAAGCCGGCACACCATCCCCAGAAAAGCATTGAACCCGCCGGGCCCTTCCGACTAACCTATCGCCGCCTGTTAAGGAGTGTGTAATGGGTCTGACGGTCAAGGTCGCAAAGCACAACGGTCGCCCGATGCTCTTCATCAACGGCGAGCCGACCACTGAGTTCTGGAGCTACGGCGATCCAAACGCGATCGACGATTTCGTGCAGAGCGGCCTGCGCATCTGCCAGTTCCACGTTCCGATGCCATCATGGTGGACCGGCCCCGGCCAATACGACTTCGCCCCCACCGACGCCAAGATCGACGAGTTCCTCGCCAGGCAGCCCGACACGCTGCTCATGCCGCGTGTCAACTTCGGCTACGAGGGAGAAGGCTGGTGGGCCGCGCAGCACCCCGATGAGCTGGCCGAGGGCCGCAATCTCGACAACCAGCCCGTCAACTACGACGAAGTGCGCGTCTGTCCAGTCGATTGCTGGTATTCCGCCGGCTCGCGCGTCTGGACGACCGATGCAGCCGCCGCCATGGAGGCCTTCGTCCGGCATTGCGAAGAGCGTTATCCCGACCGGGTCATCGGCTACCAGATCGGCGGCGGCATTTCAGCCGAGTGGTTCCGCTGGTGGAATTTCGTCGATGACACGTACGAGGATTACTCGCCCGCCGCCCACACCGCCTTTCGCGAATTCCTCAAGAACCGCTATGCCAACGACGCCGCCCTGCAAGTGGCCTGGGGTCGCGCCGATGCAACGCTGGCCGCCGCCGAAGTGCCAGCGCCGCGCCGCCTGCACGAGCCCAAGGCCGGTTTCTTCCGCGACCCACTGGCCGAACGCGACATCATCGACTGGCTCGAGTGCCTCAGCACCGGCAACGTGTCACAGATCATCGCGCTTTGCCAGGCCGCCAAGCGCGGCTGCGACAACCGCAAGATCGTCGGCAGCTTCTACGGCTACTTCTGGCCGCACCACAACACGCAGAATCCCGCACGCAGCGGCCACCTCAACCTGCGCCAGTTACTCGCCAGCGATGCCATCGACTACATCAGCTCGCCCTACCACTACGACCACCGCATGCTCGGCGGTTTCCATCACAGCGAAACCGTCCCCCAGGTCGTCGAGCGCGCCGGCAAGCTGCACCTCGACGAGATCGACACACCCACGCACACCGCCACGCCCGGCGCCTGGCCATGCCCGCAGCAGGATCCGCCGCGCAATAGCCGGGAAAGTTGCCGGTTGTTGCAGCGTGACGCAGCGGCGGTGTTGGGGACTGCGGGCGTGGCGTGGTGGATGGACCTGATGCACCACCGCTGGTACCAGGATCCGCATGTGCAGACCGAAGTCCGCGACTTGCAGCAGCTCGCGATCGAGACACGCGAGTGGTCGTGTGATTCACGTGCCGACGTGGCGCTCGTGATCGACGACCGCAGCTACGCCCACGCGGACCTTCACGCCAACGCTAACCTGTATTTCAGCGCCTTGCCGCGCCAATTCGAGTGGAGCGACCTGGGCTTCCCGTTCGACACGCTGATGCTCTCGGAGTTCGCGACCACCCGGCCATACAAGCTGTACGTCTTCATGAACTGTTGGGTGGTCGACACGGAGCAACGCCGGGCCATTCACGAACGCGTGCGCAAGACCGGTATGGCGGCCGTGTGGTTCTATGGTGCTGGGTTCTGTGAGGGATCGCGACAGGATGCGGAACTGATCAGCGACCTGACCGGCATCAGGGTCTACGACGAATGCGACCCGGCAGTCCCGGAGATCACACTGCGCGACAGCGGACATCCGTTCGTCGAGCAGTCGCTGACCGTGCCGCGCGGGGCGATGCGATTCGGGGCACGTCTCTCAACAAAACAGCAGAAGCTGACCGTGGCCGCCAATCCGCGCGGCTGGGACACGCCGCTGTCGCCGTGGTTCGTGGTTGATGATCCGGCGGCGACCGTGCTTGGCGATTATGTGCACGACGGCAGCCCTGGGCTGGCGGTGTTGGAACGCGGCGGCTGGTGCAGCGTTTACTGTGGCGCCCCGATGTTGCCGGGGTGGGTACTGCGGCGGATCGCGGAATCGGCCGGCACACATCTGTACGCACCGCAGGGAACGCAGGTCTATCAGCGCGGGCCGCTGCTCGGCGTGTACCGACCGACCGCCGGCGAGATCACGCTTTCGGCGCCAGCCGGCCAGCAGCTCTCGCTGCTCGTACCCAAGGGCTCGCAGCGGCGCTGGCGACCCGACACAACCGTCAATCCGGCCCCCGAACTGCACCTCACGTTCGAGCCCAGCGAGACCAAGTTCTTCCGCACCGGCAGCTAGGTCAGCACGCCGGGGCGACCAGCTACACGCCTGGCAAATCGGCGCGTCGGCTATGACTGCGGACATCCCCCCACGATCGCGCGCGCCGCAGATTCGGGATCGCGTTGGTCGATCACCGCCGCGCACACCGCGACGCAATCGGCCCCCGCGTCGAAGACCTCCCGCGCGTTCGCCGCATCGATCCCTCCGATCGCCACCAACGGCATCTCGGTCAGCGGTCGCACCTCACGTAGCAGCCCTGGCCCGGCAATGTGGTCCTGCGGCTTGGTCGTCGTCGCGAACATCGGCCCAACCGCCAGGTAATCCGGCCGCTCCGCCAGTGCGTCGACGAACTGCTCGCGTGTGTGCGTGCTCTTGCCGACCAGTATCTGACCGCCGACGATGTGCCGCACCTCGCCGACCGACAAATCCGTCTGCCCCACATGCACGCCGTCCGCACCGGCCAGCCGCGCAATGTCCGGCCGATCGTTGACGAAGAACAGCACGCCGTGCCGCGCCGTCAACTCGCGCATCCGCCGCGCGCGGCCGAGTAATTCCGCATCGTCCAGCTTCTTCTCGCGAAGCTGAATACAGCCCGCTCCGCCGCGAATCGCCGCCTCCGCCACGCTCAGCAAGTCTCCCCGGCACAGCTCGCCCGTCACGAGCACATATAACCGCACCGCTCGAAAACGTGCCAGCAGCGCCCCACGAAGCACAATGCGTTGCTCAAGCTCGTACGTGCGATAGCGCAGTTGTTCGGCGGCAGCCGCCGCCGGCCCCGAGATCAGTTTCGCGTACTCGCCGATCGCGCGCGTCGCCTCCTGCGCGCGCGCAAACGCCGCCCGCACCACGTCCTCGCTCGAACCGCGTCTCAGTTCACCAGCCGTCTTCACATCGCGGCCAACGTCTCCGCCGATGTCGCGTGCTTCCAGCAGAGCGTCAGCTCCGAGCATCGTCACGACTTCACGCAGCGTATGACGGCATTGCTTGGCCCGCTCCACCGCGTCCGCGTCATCCAGACCGAAGCGCGCGTGGTCCTCGATCACGCGCAACGCCTCGCGTGCGCGGTTGATATTCGCGTCGATTATCCGCAGGGCAGCATCCATGTGGCACCTCGCACGCGGCAACAGCCGCCCCGACCGCGCGGGACAGGTACGCCGCACATTGGCAAAGTGCCACCAGTGTAACGTGGATCCCCGCGATAATGTGCGCGCGGGCGACGCGGCGGCGCGTGCCCAACCACGGCGCCCGCGGCCTATCGTTAAACGCGCGCGATCGGGGCGATGATCGGCCGGCACACTCGCTGCCAATCCTCGCGTCGAACCCGAACCGCGTCCGTGTGCGTCCCCGCCTGCATCCAGATATGCTCATCCTGTTCGAGTTGTTCGTCCATGATCGTCTCAAGCCCGAACATCTGCCCGATCGGCGGCTCGGCCCCCAACTCGCAATCCGGGAACAACTCCGCCATCTCCGACTCGGTCGCCAACCGCGCGAACGGCTCGTTGAGCACCTCCGCCACGCGGTCAAGCTCGATGTGTGTCGGGGCCGGCAGCACGCACATCGCGAACCCCGAACCCGTCTTCACAACCACCGGCTTCGCGACCATGTAGCCGGAGACGTGCTCCGCGCCCGCCAGTGCCTGTGCAGTGTACGTCATCCCGTGCCTATGCTTCTCGTATGTCACGCCATGCTGATCCAGGAAGTTCTCGAGTTTCATGACGAGTGCTCCTTGTGACACGATGGCCAAACTGCCGGCCCGCTGACGTCGCCCGCGCCGGCTCCGGCGTGCACTCGTGCCTCGGCCGCATCCGGGATCGCCATCAGCCTCGGCGGCAACACGCGAGTGCTACTGATATGTGTTCGCCTACTTCAAGTATCGCCGATGTTTGCGGATGTGGGGCCAGAATTGCCCGGTATCCGCCACTCAACCATGCGTCAGGCGACAAAAACCGCCTGCTTGCGCCGTCAGTGGCTCACGCAATAAAGCGTGCCCTTCAGAATGCGTCCGTCGATCGCGTCATGGCGCGGGATCGCGGGTCCGCTCACGAAAACGCGCTCGCAGCGAAGACCTGCCGCCGACACCGCTTCCGGAAACGTTTCCGCCGCCCGCCTGTTCTGATCGCTGAATATCCCCAGCCCGCCGCTGCTCAGGCATGACGCCAGCAATGCCGCGATCGGCACGTGGCTCCGCTTTTCATAGACCACGTCGCCGCCCAGGATCAACCGGTACTGCTCGGCCGGCGGCTCGCGCCAATCAAGCCAGCAGGCCGCCGCCGTCTCAATCGCGTTGAGTGCCGCATTAGCCCGCACGAACTCCAGGGCATCATGGTCATAGTCGGTGATCGTCACGCGATAGCCGCACAAACTCAACGCCAACCCGACGAGCCCCAGCCCCGCCCCCAGTTCCAGCACCGCCCCTTTCTCCGGCGTAACGTTGGCGCACACATACTCGGCCAGCATAACCGCCGTCGGTGTCGGGTACGCCCAGTACGGCATATAGCCATCCGCGACGAAACGCCGATCAACCTCCGGATCATTCCGCAGCGCGTGCGGATGCATCGGCCCCAACAGCCGCAGCGTCCGCCCCGCCACCGGAATCCGATACTCCTGAGTCTCAAACCGCCCGACCATGCAGGGCAGCATACCACAAGCCACGCCGCAGCCCCGCGCGCAGCCAGCCGCACAGTTTCCCACGAATCCAGCGGCCGCAGTCCTGAACCATGAACCCTGAGTATGCCACTTGCCGTCGCTCGGGCTCTGATTGGGCGCTCCGCGCGAGCCGCCTAGCCTTCGCCGATGCCGCGTTTCGCTTTGGCTACCTCGCGGCTCAGGCCGGCGCGCATACGGTCGAGCGCGGTGTTGAGGGTCACGTGAAAATCGTCGCCCTGCTCTTTGATGCGCACCTCGCCCGAGCGCAGGCGGACGTCGATGTGGCACAGCTTGTCGATGCCGTGCTTGTCCGGGCCCGTGACATCTTCAAGGCGCACGGTGGCGTCGAGCACATGGTCGTGGAATCGTTCGAGGCTCTTCTCCAGCTTCTCCTCGGCGAATTGTCGCAGTCCGGTGCCGTCCTCAACGCCTCGTACAAATACCTGCATAGCCATGGATGCCTCCCAGAGTTGATGTCCTACCCTGATTGTAGCACAGCCCGTCGGCCTGGCCACGAAACGCGCGATTGCCGCGCACCTCCGACCACGCCGCCAGACTTGTTATCGACAGAGAGCGGTTACTGCTCGACCGGCGGCGTTTGCGATGCCGCTTCCGGCTGCTGGTTGGTTACGCGTGCGATCGCGCGGTTTGAGATGTGTCCGATGATCGCGAGGATGATCACGGCGCAGATGATGCTCGTAACGAACATCCACCACGGCTTCTTGGCGCCCGCCAGGTCCTCCAGCGTCACCGCCAGGTAGACCGCCACCCCCGTTCGCGGCGCCATGCCAACGACTGTCCCTATGATGAATGCAACCAGCGGCACGCGTGTCGCCGCCATCACCAGGTTCGTGATCGCAAATGGCGAGTTAGGCGGTATGCGCAGCAACGTCACCAACCCGAGCGTGCGCCAAAACCCCTCCCCCAGCAGCGCGTCGTACACCGCCTGCCACTTCGGCTGCTCCTGGATCAGTTCCACGACCCGCCCGCCCGAGGCCCGCCGCGCGACGAAGTACCCGATGAGCGAGCCGCCTGCAAAGCCCACGAGCGCCCCGGGGAATCCCCACGCAAAGCCGAATGCCCAGCCGCCGAGGATCGCCTGTGCATACGTCGGCAGCAGCGCCAGCCCCGACAGCACCGCGAACGCGACCGTGTACAACGCCAGCCCAAACTCCTGGTGGCCGCGCAGCCACTGTCCGACCGGGTCGATCCAGTACAGCAGCAACACCCCCCCGATACCGGGCATCACCGCCGACGCGATCGCCAACGGTCCTGCCGGTCCGAGCCTACGAAAGATGCGTGCGATCTCGCCGCTGGTGGAACGTGGTGTGTCGTCGGGCACTGATTCCGCTTTGTGCTAGATGCCGATCGCTTGCCGCCCCGATCCGTCACCGGGGCGCCGCATCCTATACCGGCGGGCCAGACGATGCGACCCAGCACCGGCGACCATCGCGGCCCATCGCATCCAGACTCGCACAGTGACTGGGCAAAGAAAGGGGCGGCCGGCACCGCAAGCCGCCGCCGCCCATATATCGCCAGATTACGCCGACGGCGCGGCCAGAAGAGCCCAACCATTCGCCGCCCGCCAGGCAATGAGAGCCAGACGCTTGCCCAAAATCACCCTTCGATCAGGACCGCGATCGCAACGGAGCGGTGGCGACGAAAGCCGACTGCCTTCACCAGCAATCGCCTTCTCACTGACGCGTCTCTGGTTGATCTTGGGAGAGACTCTAGTCAGCCATGGAGATGGCTTCGCTCGGACACGCGTCCACGCATGCGCCGCAATCAATGCAGTCGTCCGCGGAAACCTTGGCCACGTTATCCTTCAGTTCAATCGCCTCGGACGGGCACAGATCGACGCAGTCCCCACAGCCGGTGCACTTCTCGGCGTCAACAATTGCGGGCATCCCGATTCTCCACGACTTCAGGTTTTAAGTAGGTCTAGTACTGCCGCCGCCGGCCGGCGGCAAGGCGATACCATTTACACGCTAGCCCCCTGTTCTGCAACCCCTCTATCGGCCGCCGCCGCCGCCTTGTCCCCGGCCACGTCCCATTCCACCTCCGCGGCCCGTGCCGCGTCCACCGCCAGCACCGCGCCCCTGCCCCATGCCGCCGCCGGGCCGACCGGGCTGCGCCGGCGAGCCGGCGGCCATTCCCGAGTGGCCGGCGACGTTCGGTCCATCGGCCGGGCTGAGTTGCCCCGCCTTGTACGCCTCCGCCGCTGACCGCACCGTTCCGCCGCACCCGACGACCACGTCTATGCCAGCCGCCGACAACGTCTGATGAGCGTTCGGCCCGCAGTTGCCGGTCAGCACGGCACCAACGCCCAGGCCCGCAACCTGCTGAGCCGCCTGAATGCCAGCCCCCTGCCCGAGCGCAACGCTGCCGTTCTCAACGGCCTCGGCGTTCATGCTGTCCAGCTCCACGATCACAAAACACGGACAGCGCCCAAAACGCGGATCGACTTTGTCGTCGATGTTCGGACCACTTGCTGTAACTGCCACTTTCATCGTCTCTGCATCCTTTCATTCCGCCCAGCACACTTCGCAACCTGGGCGGGTTGGTATTCCACCATCATGTTGTGTCAGGCCTCCCTGCCTGGCGCTGTTTGAGGACTGCTGTAAGACGGCCAACGAGACGTCGGCCGCTACATGCCAGGCCGTGGCACACCCGCGAGTCTCTGAGACCACACTACGTGCCGCTCGCCGCCGAGTTTGTCTCCAACTCCGCGATTCGCCGCTGAATCTCGGCCAGCGTCCGCCCCAGGCTGTCGGCCTGCCGGCGTAGCACGGCCAACTCGGGCTCGCCCGTCATGGCCGAGACCGCGTTCGGCGTCCAGTTCATGCCGGCGCGTTGCCATCCGGTCAGGCCGGTGGCGTAGAAGCGATTCCGCCGACCACGACCACCGCCACCTCCGCGGCCACCCATCCGTCCAAAGCCAAACCCGCCCGTCGGGTTCATATAGCCTGGCCCGGGATTCCCAACGCACAGTCCAGCCGCCCGACCGGTCATCGGTCCCATTCCATTCGGTCCAGTTCGATCTCCACCTGGCATAGCTTTACTCCTGTTCCATGAACCGCCCGCGCTGTCCGCGCCGGCCGCAACGTCTGCGTTGCCGCCGACCGCAGCAGCCGGGCATTGCGAATGCGTCTTCCGTCAATTCTCCAGCCAGCAACGCCGCGACGATCTCGTCCACGACACCACACCGATGCGAGATGACCTTGATGCCACCTTCGCTCAGCATCGCCAGCAACGGCATCGAGGCGGCGCCGCATACCAAAACGTCCACCTGTGACTCAAGGATCTGCCGCGCTCGTCCATGGACATCCGCCCCCTGCAAAAGCACCTCGCGCCGGTCGGCCTCACTGCCGTCCACAACGTCCAGCACCAGCAGCCGAGTCGCCACGTCCAGGACGGGCGAGATCCGATCGTTCCATGTTGGTAGCGCGACTCTCATCTCAACCAAGGAATCAGCAAGGCGTGTGCCAACCGCCGTGTCCAGCAGAACCACCGTAACGCCCTTAGTAGTATGGTGTTACAGCATGGTCACAGCCTGAGCCCAACAACATGCATTGCATTCTGCAACATCGCCCACAATCATCTAATTGCAACTTGCAAGCCTATTCCGTCTCGGAATCGGCCTGCGGTCGGGCGGGAATGTCGATGCCCAGGGAGTTGATCTTGCGGAATAGCGTACTCGGGTTGATGCCCAGTTCGCGAGCGGCGGCGGCCCGGTTGCCGTTGTGACGCCGCAGCGCGTCGGTGATGTGAATAGCCTCCAGAGCCTGCAACGTCCGCGGCCCGTGGCCAGCAACGACCGTCGCCGACTCCTTCGGCCGCAATGCCGGCGGCAGGTGCTGCGGCCCGATCAAACCGCCGCGACACAGCACAAAGGCGTGCTCAACGACGTTCTCCAGCTCACGCACGTTCCCCGGGAAGTCATGCTCCATCAGGATCGCCAGCGCCTCATCCGATACGCCGGCGATGTCTTTGCCTTGGAGTGCGTTGAACTTGCTGACAAAGCGATCAACCAGCAACGGAATGTCCTCCCGCCGTTGCCTGAGGTCCGGCAATTCGAGGCGAACGACATTGATGCGGTAGAACAGATCCTCGCGAAACGTGCCCTTGCGAACCAGTTTGTCGAGTTGCTGATTCGTCGCGGCGATCACCCGCACATCAACCTCGACCGAGGTAACCGAACCCAGCGGTTCAAACACACGCTCCTGAAGGACACGCAGAAGCCGCATCTGCATCGCCGCCGATACATCACCTATTTCATCGAGAAAAATCGTTCCACCATCCGCCAGCGCCAGCCGCCCCGGCTTGTCGCGCCGCGCATCGGTGAAAGCCCCTGCCTTGTATCCGAACAGCTCCGACTCCAGCAGTGTGTCCGGCAACGCCCCGCAATTGATCGCTACGAACGGTTTCTCGCGGCGTGGCGACAGGTCATGAATCGCCCGGGCGAATAACTCCTTGCCCGTCCCGCTTGCGCCCTCTATCAAAACCGTGCTGGTGCTGTCGGCGATTTGTGGCAGCAGATCAAAAAGCCGCCGCATTCTCGCACTGCGCCCGACAATGTCCGCGTACGTGTACTGCGCGCGCAACTCCTTGCGCAGTTCCTCTACCATGCTCAGATCGCGAAACGTCTCCACGCCACCAATCACGTTGCCGCTGGCATCCTTCAACGTGGCGGCCGAAATGCTGATCGGAATGCGTTGCCCGCCGGCGTCGATGATGTACACCGCCTTGTTCACGATCGCCCGCCCCGTCTCACGCGTCTGCCGCAGCGCGCACTGCCCCTCGCAGATGCTGGCTCTGAACACGTCGCAACAATGCTGGCCAATCGCCTCCTCGCGGGCGACCCCCGTTATTCGCTCGGCCGCCGCGTTGAACGACGTGATCCGCCAGTCGTCATCCACCGTGAAGACACCGTCTGCGATCGACTCGAGAATGGTGTCGCGCACGTTATCGGCATCTGGCTGACTCATGAACGCTCCGCCGCACTGATTAATAGGCTACGCGAATCGGTCCCGTTGGGGCAAGTCTGAAACCCATCGGCGTCCGCACCGCAGTCCGGACGCCACCGGTGATGGCCTGTCACCCATAACTCATTTCAACCCAACACCTTATCCATGATGCCCCGTTGATCTACCGGTCCTGGGGCAAGAACCCCTCGGGCACACCCCGCATCGAGATACTAAAGCCGGATGCCGATTTGACTTGACATAGGGCAGAAAAAGTCCAATACTGTGAATGTAAGAACGTTGTGAATGAGTTCACAGACTAAGTGCCTCCACTACGGTCAGAGACATACGTTGCACCCAACCACATTCAGCCAGCTGCGTACCAGCCTGCGACCGGCGACCAGGAGCACGGCGATGGACATCCCAAACCGCGTCATCGGCCGACTCAGTGCCTATCGTCGGCACTTGCGCCGCTGGCTCAGCGAAGGTCGCGAACAGGTCTACTCCCACGATCTCGCAACCCAGGAAGGCATCACGCCTGCCCAGGTCCGACGCGACCTCATGACCATCGGCTACACCGGCAGCCCCGCCCGCGGCTACGACGTGCACGGCCTGCTGACGCGTATCGGCGAACTGCTCGATCCGCGGCCTGATGAGGGGATCATCCTCATCGGGGCCGGACGCCTCGGGCGCGCAATGCTCGACTATCTTGCGGCCCAACATCCGGAGTACCCGGTACGGGCGGCTATCGACAATGACCCCGAACTGGTCGGCCGCGTGATTCACGGCTGCCGCTGCCATGCCGACGGCGATCTCGAAGACATCATCCGCGATGAACAGGTAACGATCGGCATCGTGGCCGTTCCCGCCGACAGCGCCCAGGACGTCGCCGACCGCCTAGTACGCGCCGGCATCCGAGGCTTGCTCAACTTCGCCCCGGTGCGTCTGCGAGTGCCGGCCGGCGTGTACACACAAGATCTTGATATCGCCGTCTCGCTGGAAAAGGTGGCCTTTCTCGCACGCGGACAGGCGAAAGCACAGGAGACGCACGAGTGATCGTTGAACAGGAAATGGACGCGGTCCTGCAAGACTTCCCAAACGCCGGTCGCGACCAATTGATACCTATACTCCAGGCCGCCCAGGACCGCTTCGGCTATCTCTCGCGGGACACCATGGTCCGCGTCGGCCAGCACCTGCGCCTGCCGGTGAGCAAGATCTACGGCGTGGCAACCTTCTACAACCAGTTCCGCTTCCAGCCGCGTGGCCGGGTGCACATCCAGGTCTGCCGCGGCACGGCCTGCCACGTCAAGGGTTCGGCACGCGTGCTCGACGCCATCAAGCACGCGCTCAAGGTCGAGCCCGGACAGACCACGCGCGACGGCGAGTTCAGCCTCGAAGTCGTCGCCTGCATCGGTGCGTGCGGTCTGGCCCCGGTCATCACAATCAACGGCGAATTCCACGCGGGCGTGACACCCGATAGCGTGCGCAAGCTCGTTAAGCGACACAAGGACGAGGCCAAGAATGAAGACGGCAAGTAACAACGCGGCGAACGCCGACCAGCGCCCACATCTCCCACCCGAGGACGTGCGGCACATGCTGGGCCCAAGCGGCCAAAGCGCCGCCGGCATCGACGAGGAGCGCCACCAGGCCCTAATAGCGCTGCTCCGACGCGACCGCGTCGAGCGTCCGGTCATCTTTGTCGGCGCCGGCACGTGCGGCCTCGGCGCGGGCGCACAGAAGACGCTCGACGCCGCCCACGAATACATCAGGCAGAACGACCTCGACGCTGACATCGTTCCGGTCGGCTGCATCGGGCTCTGCTCGGCCGAACCGCTGCTTGATGTACAGTTGCCGGGCCGTGCCCGCGTGTGCTTTAAGAGCGTGGACGACAAACAGGTCGCCCCCCTGCTCGACGCCGTCCTCGCCGGCGCGATTCCGGCCGAGCAGGTCCTCGGCCAGTTCCGTACCGACGGCCAACAGGCCTGGGACGATGTGCCCTACCTCGACGAGCATCCGTTTTTCGCGCCGCAGACGCGCTGGGTACTGGCGAATTGCGGGCTGGTCGATCCCGGCAGCATGGACGAATACCTCGCCCGCGGCGGGTACGAAGCTCTCGCCAAGGCTCTGCGTGAGACCACGCCCGCCGAACTGTGCGACGCCGTCGAACGCAGCGGTCTGCGTGGCCGCGGCGGCGGCGGCTTCCCCACCGGCCGCAAGTGGAAGTTCGCGCTGAACACGTCCGCCGCGCAGAAGTACCTCATCTGCAACGCCGACGAGGGCGACCCCGGCGCGTTCATGGATCGCGCCGTCATCGAGGGCGATCCACATCGCTTGGTCGAGGGCATCGCGATCGCGGCGTACGGCATCGGGGCCAGCAAGGCCTACGTCTACATCCGCGCCGAATATCCGCTCGCCATCGAGCG
>JAFGRR010000483.1 GCA_016935035.1 Phycisphaerae bacterium
ACGCCAGCGCGCATATCCTCGGCGTCGGGAAACGCCTGGCGTCCGCCCTGGGCGAGTTACTCGACACCGTTGCCGCCGAACCACGCAGTCCTAAGCAAATCGCCACCAGGCTCGGCGTCAACAAGGACACATCACACCGTTTAGTCAACGCCCTGCGAAAGAAAGACCCACTCGCCGTGATCCACCTCGTTCCCGGCCCAGAGCCGCTCAGACGTGTGGTCAAGGCCTGCGCGAAGAACGGTGTGCCGCGCGACAGGACCCAGGCGGCCGAGGAGGCAATCGGCGCGTTCGCCAAGCTGATCCAACAGGAAGGCGGCGACCGATCAGGACTCGATGCCATTATCAGCGCCTGGCTCCCGTCCGCGCGGGCCAGGTTCGAAAGCAGTGCCAAGCAGTTGGGCTACCGCGCCATGCGCCAACTCAAGGGAGTCGCGGCCGACGTCACATTCAACACGGTGTTCTTGCACCCCGGCAGCAGCCCAACCCACCTGGATGGCGCCAGGCTTGACGGTTTTGTCGGAGCACGCTGTGTGCGGCCCGGCGGCCTGCTCAAGATCGGGCAGCGCAGCATCGTGACGGTGCCCCATCCAGGAGCGGAGGCGCCGCGCACACTCGAGGGCGAACCGATTGAAGGCCTCTCCGATGGTCTCTTGCGGCGGTTCTGTTCCGGCCCCGAGATCAAAATCGAAGTGCGCCGGACGGGCAAAGACGTGCTCTTCATGCTCGATTGGGGTGGAGCGTTGGGCCTGTCGTCCGCGCGCGACGTCGTCATGGCCGAGGTCCGCCGGAATATCATGCGCCGCTACCGCGCGCCGGACGACGGCAAAACCAGGTCGGGCGGCAATGTCTCCATCGACGTGCCGACGCGCGTCCTCATTTGTGACTACGTCCTGCACAGGGACGCGTATCCCGACTGGGAGCCCAACGTTCGCGTCCTGGAATTGGGAGCGGCTGGTATGGCCGACGTTAACGACGAATCACGTGAAGCGGACATCGTCGACGTGGTCGAAACCGTGAAGCCCATGGGCACGGGTATCGAACGCTTTCGTTGCGAGCAGATCCCCCGGTACACCGAGCTGCTACAGTATGCCTGCGACAAGCTCGGCTGGAACCCGCAGGAATTCCGCGGCTATCGTTGCCAGGTCGAGTACCCGATCTTCGGCACGCAATTGCAGTTCATCTTCCCTGTGCCAATCGCCCCCTCCGAACCCACAACTTCCGCCTGAGCCCCCGGTTCGCCAAAGCGCGTCCGCCACCATGCACGTTTGAGCGTGCTGCACGCCCCCCCGGCTACCGAACCCCGCAGCGTCCCGAATCCCGCCGCAGCGGCCGACGTCTCGTCGGCCGTCTTCAGTCGCGTAGCGACCAATGACAATAGCCCAACGTCTTCAGCCGCGTAGCGATGACTGGAAGTAGCCCAGGATGAAGTCCTGGGATAACCGCCACCACGCGCACGAGCTCCAACGGGGCGACAGGATGTAGCCAGGGGCGTGAGCCCCTGGTGAAGGACGTTCAAGGAATGCAAAGCCCTGAAAGGGCGACACATACTCGCGTGAGCCAGACGTGTCGCCCCGCTGGGGCTTGTCTGCCGCACACCCCGCATGTCCAGGGGCTTGCGCCCCTGGCTACTCTCTACCGCTCCTGCGGAGTTCGCGGAAACAAAGACACTAAACACGCACCAGGACGCAGTCCTGGGATGACCGCCACCACGCGCGCACGAGTCCCAGCGGGACGACTGAATCCCCCGGTCACACAAGCTTCGCCCGCGCCGCAGCCCGCCAGCGCCGACGACGCTTGCCCCACAGACGCCGATCAAGCCGCTGCCACCACGCGGGCCGATACAACAACACGTAAGCTGCACCCCCCGCTAGCGCAGGAACCAGAGACACGAAGATGGCCAGCGAAAGAGGCACACTCCTCCCTTGCAGGCGTCCCATTCCCACGAACGCGCAGCAGATGGCCACAACCGCCAGCCCATAAAGCACCAACCTCCAACAGCAGGAATGCCACGCCGGACGAGTTCTGTTGAGCAGCGCGCGCACACCTGGGTGCACCGCCGCTACGGCTCTAACAAGCTGCCTCCACTCCTTCAGATTGCCCGGCAGTACATCGAAGCTGCGCCGCGTGCGATCCGTCGACACAAACGTTAGTTGCCATACCCCCTGCACACTAACAAGGTCGTCCCATCGATAGCACGGCGTCAGCCCGTCGTCCGTGTATAGCAAAACACCATCTGCGCTGGTGCGAAACGCCAGTACTTTGGGCTCCATTGCCCCCGCCACAGCCCGCCAGAGAATCACGGCGGAGAACCACGTCATATCGGCAGAGATGTACGCAACGAACAAAAGCATAGTCGCGGCCGCGATCCACAGCTCCTCTGGATAGACCGCCAGCATATCGGCGTCTGTCGCCGACATATTGGTCACTCGCTCGACGATCGCCCACCCGGCGCGAGCCACGATAGTCGCGACAACCGCAAGCCACACAATCGCGGCAATCATTGGGCCAGATTTGTCGTGTCTCCAAAACCCTCTATGCGAACCATCCCGCAGTGACCGGCACAGTGCACGATGGCGCAGACGATAGAACAAGCGCAACCCAAACGCCGGCGGCGAGAGTGTCTTCGGCAATCGATGATCAGCCGCACGTGCCGTATTGCTGGGCCTTAGTGCGTGTTTGTCGCCATCCGACTCCGTCTACGGCACACAACTCACACTGCCGTCGGGATGGACGACGTCCAGGTGTGAAAGCCTCAGGTGGTACCGTAGCTTTGCCATGTCCCCAGTATCCACCGGGTTGATCGACCCCGCCATTACAACCACTGGGGAAGAGTCGAAGCGCCCCTGCGAGGACTGGAATCTGCCACCGGCTTCAGCCAACCGACCAGTGCATCCGACTTCAGTCGGGTGGGGTTGGATGAGTCTCCATTTGGCATTCGGGGGAAAATGCCCGCGCTTGGGCATGGCACCGGGCACCATGCGATGTGACACTACTGTGGTGGCGGCTTCGGCATTGCACGTCGGCCACGGGGGGGCCGACGCTACGATGACGAAGACGGCCGACGAGACGTCGGCCGCTACATTTGGAGCTGCCGCGGAGAACCTACAGCGCACAACGGCGGCCACGGGGGGCGGCCGCTACGTTGGCGAGATGGGCGGCCGCTAACCTCGCGTTACACCTTCTGGTTCGGCGTCTTCGCCACCTCGCTGCCATCTTCTAGGCGCTCAATCTGATAGTCGCTGAACAGTGCCGGCGACTCCTTTTTCAGCGTGCGCAGGATCCGGATCGCGACCTTACGGATTTCAACCTCGGCATATTCATTCGCCCGCGCCTCAATGAAGTGACGCCAGGCGCGGCCATTGGCGGTGACGAAGATCTTGGTCTCGGTCGCATTCGGCAGCACGCTGCGGGCGGCCTGGCGCGCCAGCTTTCGGCGCTGTGTGGTGTCCTCGATGTGCGCGAACTTCTGGTTCAGCCCCTCGACCAGCCGGCAATACACCAGGTGCGCATGCCGAATGCACTGCTCCCACATGTTGTGCAGCTCATCGTCGTCGGCGATGCAGTCCGGCTCGACGAAATCCGCCGTGCTTTCGTCCACATAGCGCTGCGAGAGCTGCGAAAACCCAAAACCCGCCCGATGCCGCACCAACTCGTGCGTGAACGACCGCGACACGCCGGTGATCGCGAAATTCCAGACGGTGTGCTCCAGCACCGAGCCATGGCGCATGGCCAGGATGTGTCCGAGATACTCGGCGTTAGTCTTACGGCCTTTGCCGAAGGACATGTAGCAGATGCGGCCGGCCATCTCGGCCAGGGTCTCCGCGCCAATCTCCGTGTCGGTCTCCCACGTCAACTCGTGCTCTGAGAGAAACCGGTCAATGCCGGCGGTGTTCAGCGTCTGTCTCCCGACCAGGTACACCTGTGGGTCGCGGATGATCTCCATGTCGATGCCTCCTGAATGATTCCCGGATTGTAACCCGCCAGACCGACTCCACCACCGCGACAATCCGACACTAGCGAGATAGAATACGAAACTCGCGAAATTGGAGTGAACCCGCATGCTGATTTGTTCCCGCTGTCGCCCCGGTGACAATCTCACAACGCGTCGGACAGCTCTGGCCGGCCTGATTCTGGCCGCCGGGCTGCTCGCCGGCTGCGCCGCAAAACCCGACATCACCCCGCGCCCCGGCCCACTTGAGGGCGCCCCCTCACCCGAGCTCGACCAACAAACCACACTGGTCAGCTCCGACCCGGTCGCGTACCTGCACAAGGTCGCCGACAACTGCAGCCACCTCGAGCAGTACACACTCAAGTTCACACGCTACGAGCGGCGCGGCCTGTTCCGCGTGCTCTATGGCCCCGAGCACATCGACGCCTGGTTCCGGCAGACGCCGTTCAGCATCCGGCTGAAATGGACGGACGAGGACATCAAGCACGGTGAATCCGTGTATGTCGAGGGCCAGTACAAGGACAAGGTGCGTTTCGTCACGCGCTGGTGGGTCCCGCCGCTGCTGCCACCACCGGGCATCAACACAGTCGATCTGCAAACGCCGGTGTTCTGGGGCGAAACCAAACGCCCGCTGACGGACTTCGGCCTGCGGCGCCTGATGGAACGCACGATCATCTCCATGGACGAGGCCGGCGACCAGGTGCGTGTCGAATATCTCGGCCTGGGCATGATGCCCGGCTCAAACCACTACGTGCACCATCTTCGTCTGACCTACCCGGAGAAAATGCGGCCGGTGCCGCTACAGGAACTGTACGTCGATACCGAATCCGACCTGCCGGTCGGCA
>JAFGRR010000484.1 GCA_016935035.1 Phycisphaerae bacterium
AGCGGCCGCGCCATCGTAGGCCGCTTCGATGGCCGCAAGCTCGCGTTTGAAGAGGTCCACCGCTTCGAGAACGCGCCGATCCGCATTCTCGACAGCCTGCGTTGGGATCTGCCCGGCATCTTCCACCAAGTCCTCACCGGCATCAGCCGCTGCCGCGACATTGCGCCGAATCTCGCCGGCATTGGCATCGACACCTGGGGTGTCGACTACGGCCTGCTCTCCGAAGCCGGCGACCTGCTCGATCTGCCCTACGCCTACCGCGATCGCCGGACCGACGGCATGATGGAACGGGCCTTACAGCGCATCCCGCGCGACGCAATCTACGGCGCCACCGGCATCCAGTTCATGCCAATCAACACACTGTATCAACTGCTCGCCGCCGCCACGGGGCCTGGCCACGTGCTGGAGCAGGCGCAGCGTCTGCTGTTCATCCCCGACCTACTCAACTACTGGCTCACCGGCCGCCAGCAAAGCGAACGCAGCATCGCCAGCACTTCGCAACTTCTCAATCCGCGCACCGGCAATTGGGCCCGCGAGATCACCGATGCCCTCGGCATCCCGTCGCGCATTCTCCCCGACGTCGCGCCGCCGGCCACCGTGCTCGGCCCGCTGGACGCCGGCGTGATGGAATCAACCGGAATTCGCTCCGCTGCCGTCATCGCCCCGGCCTGCCACGACACCGCCTGTGCCGTTGCCGCCGTCCCCGCCACTGGCGACGACTGGGCGTATATCAGTTCAGGCACCTGGTCGCTCATCGGCGTAGAGCTCAACGCTCCGCTGACCGGCCCCGACGCCATGGCCGCCAACTTCACCAACGAGGTCGGCGTCGCCGACACGATCCGTTTCCTCAAGAACGTCGCCGGCCTCTGGCTGGAACAGGAGTGTCTCCGCGAGTGGCGTGCCCACGGCGATGATGTCTCGCACACGGATCTTGTCGTGCAAGCACGCGCTGCCCCTCCCTTCGCGTGCCTGATCGACCCGGATGATCCCGGTTTCGCCGAGCCCGGCGACATGCCGCGCCGCCTGCGCGACTATCTGGCGGCGACCGGTCAACACGCGCCCGAAGATCGCGGCGGGCTGGTGCGTTGCATACTCGAAAGCCTAGCGCTGCGATATCGCGAGAACCTCGCGCTAATCGAACAACTCACGGGCCGCACCATCAACACGCTGCACGTCGTGGGCGGAGGCTCGCAGAACGAACTGCTCTGCCAATTGACCGCCGACGCCACCCGCAAGCGAGTCATCGCCGGACCGGTCGAGGCCACCGCCATCGGCAACATCATGGTGCAGGCGCTGGCGTGTAAACATGTCGGCTCGCTGGCCGACGTCCGCCTCGTCGTGGCAGCGATATCCGAATTAAGAGAATACGAACCGCGAGAGTCAGACGCGTGGAACGATGCATACGCGCGTTTTCAGAGTCTTCCCGCGCAAATGGGCAGTTAGCGTCACATTTGGATGGACCAGACCATGGCAGCAAGAACGCAAGCGGAACCGGTCGAGGTGATGGCGGGGTCGCAAAGCGGCTCGGGTGTGAACGAATACGAGCGCACGCCCGTGCCCCGGTCGGCGCTGCTGCACTTCAAGAGCTTCATCGGCATGTACGCCGGCGAACACTGCGCCGGCACGGAGTTGATGATCGGTCCCCTCTTCGTGGCCGCCGGCGTCAGTGCCTTCGACGTCGTCGTCGGCTTGATTGTCGGCAACGCGCTGGCCGTGCTGAGCTGGATGCTGCTGACCGCCCCCATCGCAACCCGTGCCCGCCTGACGCTCTACTACCAGCTCGAGAAGATCTGCGGCCGGCGCCTGGTGGTCATCTACAACCTCGTAAACGGCGTGATGTTCTGCTTCCTGGCGGGCGCGATGGTGACGGTGTCGGCGACGGCACTTAGCGTCTGGTTCGATTTTCCGACGCCGGCCTTGGATGATTGGTACCCCAACGGTGTTGGGTGGATCCTGGCGGTCGTCGCGGTCGGCATTCCGATCGCGGTGGTCGCCGCCGCCGGCTACAACATGGTCGCCCGTGTCGCCAACATCGCCGCTCCCTGGATGGTCCTGGTCTTCCTCGCATTCGGACTCGTCGCCCTGCGCGACTTCATGGGGGCGAGCGACACCACTATCCAAGGCCCCGCCGGCCTGTGGCATCTGGCCACAACTGAAATCTGGCGCGGCGGCGACCCGCTCCCGGGGCGCACGAAATTCGGATTCGCGCACATCATGTTCTTCGCGTGGTTCTGCAACATGGCGATGCACATTGGCATGAGCGATCTGTCCGTCTTTCGCTACGCACGCAAATCCTGGTACGCCGTCGCCTCGGCCGCCGGCATGTACATCGGGCACTTCATGGCCTGGCTGTCGGCGTCCATGCTGTTCGCATTTCAACTGCGAGCGGCGGGCCTGATCAATGACGAGGCGATTCGGGCGGCGGATGCGGCGGGTACGTTGCCGGCGCCGCTACCCGGTCCGCTGGCACATGGCGCCTGCGGCCTGGCCGGACTCATCTGCGTGATCATCGCCGGCTGGACGACGGCCAACCCGACGATCTACCGGGCCGGCCTCGCGTTCCAGGCGATCCTCCCCAAGTCGCGCCGCTTCACGGTTACGATGGTCACAGGACTGATCGCCACGGCGGCGGCGACGTTCCCCGCGCTGGCGATGCAACTTCTGGGCTTCGTCGCCCTCTACGGCATGCTGCTGATGCCGATGGGGGCAGTCGTATTCGTCGACTTCTGGCTCATGAAGCGCCTCGGGCTTTCCAACAACTACGCCGAGCGCGCCGGACGCGTCTTTAACCCTGCCGCCTTCCTGACCTGGTTCATTACCTTGGGCCTGTGCGTGCTGCTCGTATTCAAGGCCAACGTGGAGATCTACTTCGTGTCGCTGCCGGGCTGGTTCATGGCGGTCATCTTGTACATCGCTCTGAGTAAGCTGTTACAGCGCGGCGTTCCGGTGCCCGGGCACGCGACAAGCGCAGGAGGTGCCGCATGAAACTCGCACTGATGACCATCGCCGCAATAGCACTGATCGGGACCATCGTGCCGTCCGTGCTCTATCTCGCTGGGACGCTGTCGAAGGACACGATGCAATGGCTGATGCTCGTGGCCACGATCGTGTGGTTTGCCGCCGTCCCATTCTGCGGTCGCTCGGCCAAGCCCGCTGAGGCACGGCAGCCCGCCGACGCAGACTAGCCACTGGCAGCATCAGGGCCGCCGAGAGCCACCGGCGAATCTCGGCGGGCCGTGTTATCAGACGTGTGGTCCTCCCAACCGGCCGCGCGGTCGCCGCGCTCCATAACCACCTGCCACCAGTTGCCTTACAAAAGCATACAACTCTGACCGGACGCCATTGGAATAACTGTTTAACATACGCGTTTAATACACTCGTATGGAGGCAATGATGAGCGACAGTGATGTCGATTCGCACTGCACGCGACGCCGCGTGCTCGAAGCCGCCGGCGAAGTCTTCGCTGACAAGGGCTTCGAGAAGGCCACCATCCGCGAGATCGTGGACAGGGCCAACGCCAACCTCAACGCCGTCAACTACTATTTCCGCGACAAGCACGGACTGTACATCGCCCTGTTCGAAGACGCGCACGAACTCATCACCGGTCGCGACCGTGAGGTCTTCGAACAGATCAGCGGCTTGCCGCCCGAACGGCAACTGCGTGAGGTAGTCAGCTACGTTCTGCGCGGCTTCATTCTGGCCCGCCCCAGCGCATGGCATGCCAGGCTGATGTTCCGCGAGTTGAGCGAGCCGACAGGTGTCATGGAGATGATGGTCGAACGCTTCATACAACCGCGCTTCGAAAAGCTCGCGGACATCGTAAGGCAGCTCGCAACACCGAACGTCCCGCAACTGTCGGTGCGGCTTTGCGCCGAGAGCATCATGGCCCAATGCGCCCACCTGGCCCACCGCCGCGCCGTCGTGTCACGACTAATCCCCGAACTGGAATATACGCCCGAGGGCATCGAGATAATGGCTGACCACATCTGCTCCTTTTCGTTGGCGGCAGCGCGAGGCCTGTCGCGTTTGGAGAACAACTGATGGACCCAACCAACGCGACCCCCCGTGGCTTTGCGTCGCGAACGCTATCGGTCTTCTTACGCGGCATACTGCCGATCATAGTCGTCACCGGCGGCGTGCTTGGCGCCGTGCACCTGATAAACACCGCGCCGCAAACCACGCAACGGCCCGTGACGAAGACGTCCACGCTTGTGCAGACCAGGACCGTCACGCCGACTTCTGAGCGGGCCGTCATCCAGGCCATGGGCACGGTCATCGCCGCCAAGGAGATAGTACTTCAGCCGCGAGTCAGTGGCATCATTCGGACGCTGCATCCCGCGCTGGTGCCCGGCGGCCGGATTCGCGCGGGCGAGCAGATCGCTACCATCGACGCGGCCGACTACGAGGTCGCGGTGCGGCAGGCCGAGGCCGCGCTCGACCGGGCCAAGGCACAGCTACTCTCAGCCGACCTGGAACTCGCACGCATTGAAGGCCTGCAGGCCCACCGCGCGACGAACAAGAAGGAACTCGACGACGCGGAAACGACGAAGGCGGCAGCCGCGGCCGATGTCGCCGCCGCTCAGGCCACCCTCGACAAAGCGCGGCTCGACCTGTCACGCACCGTGTTGACGGCGCCGTTTTCATGCGTGGTCGTTGATGAGAGCATCGATGTGGGCTCGCTGGTATCGGCCCAGATGGAGATCGCGACACTCGTCGGCACTGATGAGTACTGGGTGCGCACTTCGATCCCAGTCGACCAATTGCAGTGGATCGACTTGACGCCCGATGCCGGGTCGCCGGCCCGCGTATCACAGCGGCTGGGTTCCGGTGCGGTATCGGCATGGGACGGCCGCGTCGTGCGCCTGCTCGGCGATCTCGAACCGCAGGGACGCATGGCACGCGTGCTGGTGTCGGTGCCCGACCCGCTGGGCAACGTGGATCCAGCCGGCGTCCACCGGCCACTGCTGATGGGGGCCTACGTTGACGTCACCATCCAGGGTCGGGAGTTGAGCGACGTGTTCTCCATCGGTCGCGAGGAACTGCGCGACGGCGACAACATCTGGCTGATGAATGACAAGGACGAACTGGAGATCCGGGCCGTCGATGTCGTGTTCCGTGGGCGTGAACTCGTCCTGATCGGCGGCGGACTGAGGTCAGGCGAACGCATGGTCACGTCGGATATCGCGTCACCGATCACTGGCATGCCGCTACGTGAGACCGGCACTGACAGCAACGTGGCGACACCGGCGACCGAACCCGCGTCGAGCACAGAGCGAGCAGGTGATGAGTAAACTCCCCGACCCTGACATCAAACGCGGCCCCATCGGCTGGATGGCGTGGCACTCCGTGGCACCGAACCTGCTGATGGCACTGCTGCTGGTCGGCGGCTTCATCTGCGCGCTGAACATCAAGCAGGAGATCTTCCCCGAATTCGACATGGATATCGTGACCGTCACGGTGCCATATTCCGGTGCCAGCCCCGAGGAAGTCGAACAGGGCATCATCCTGGCCATCGAGGAAGGCGTCCGCGGCATCAATGGCGTCAAGGAAATCACTGCCGCTGCCCGCGAAGGCGCCGGCGTCGTTACGGTCGAACTCGAAGAAGGCGAGGATGCACAGCGCATCTACCAGGAAGTCCAACAGGAAGTCGCGCGCATCACGACCCTGCCGGAGGACGCCGAAGAGCCCGAAGTCGTCCTGGCGTCGCACAAGCACGAGGTCGTGACCCTCGCCGTCTACGGCGGCACCGACGAGTGGGTGCTGCGCGAAGTCGCCGAACAGGTGCGCGACCAGCTCCTTCAGGATCCCGGCATCACCCAGATCGACGTCGTCCCCGAGCGCACCTTCGAGGTCAGCATCGAGGTCCCCCAGGAAAACCTCCGCGCCTATGATCTCACGCTCGAACAGATCGCCAGCCGAATCCGCGCCGCCTCCATCGAAATCCCCGGCGGCAGCATCAAAACCGAGGGCGGCGAGATCCTCCTGCGCATGAAGGAACGGCGCGACTGGGCCCGCGAGTTCAGCGACATCCCGATCGTAACCTCAGCGGAGGGTACCGAGCTGCGCGTCTCGGATCTCGGTCACGTATCGGATACCTTCGAAGAGACCTACCAGTCGTACCACTACGACGGCCAGCCAGCCGTACAGTTGGAGGTCTATCGCATCGGCGACCAGACCCCCATCGGCGTGTCAGACGCCGTCAAAGCCCAACTCGACAACGTCCGTTCGACTCTGCCACCCTGCATCGGCGTTGATACCATCCGCGACAGCTCGGACATCTACCGCCAGCGTCTCGAACTGCTGCTGCGGAACGCGTTCATCGGCCTGATGCTGGTCTTCGTTCTCCTGACGATCTTCATGGAGCACAAGCTGGCATTCTGGGTCACGATGGGCATCCCGATCTCGTTCCTCGGCGCGTTCCTGTTTCTGCCGAGCATGGACGTAACGATCAACATGATCTCCATGTTCGCGTTCATCATCGCGCTGGGCATTGTCGTCGATGACGCGATCGTGGTCGGTGAGAACGTCTTCGAGTATCGGCAGCGCGGCATGGGCCTGCTCGAGGCCGCTGTTCGCGGCGCGCGCGACGTCGCCACACCGGTTACGTTCAGCATTCTCACGAACGTAGCGGCCTTCGCACCGCTGGCGTTCATCCCGGGTTTCATCGGCAAGGTCTGGATGGTCATCCCGCTTGTTGTCTCATCGGTGTTCATGATCTCGCTGGTCGAGTCGCTCTTCGTGCTGCCGGCCCACCTTGCTCACGTGCGCAGGGATGGCGGCACGTTTATAGGCCGCGGCATCCACAGCTTCCAGGAGCGGCTCAGCAGGGCGATCTCGCGTATGATCGAGCGTGGCTTCGGCCCCCTGCTCGACCGTGTCCTGAAGCTGCGCTACCTGACGCTCGGAACCGCCACCGCCGTTCTGATACTCATCGGTGGATACATCTACAGCGGACGCATGGGCCTTGTGCTGATGCCAAAGGTCGAGGGCGATGAGGTCGACGCCACCGCCGTTCTACCCTACGGCGCGCCCCTCTCGCGGCTAGAAGCCGTGCGCGACCAACTCCAGCAATCACTCGACTCCATCGGCGCCCAATACGACGGGAACCGGCTCATCAAGAGCGTCGTGGCGCGCATCGACGACAACCAGGTCCAGGTAACCGGCTACCTCACCGACCCCGATGTTCGGCCAATCAGCACCGCGTTGGCAGCGGACCTGTGGCGTGAGAAATCCGGCTCGATAAAGGGGCTGGAGTCGCTGCGGTTCCAGTCCGACCGGCGCGGCCCTGGCTCGGGCAAGGCACTCACCATCGAGCTCGCCCACCGCGATATCGACACGCTCGACCGTGCCGCCGAAAGCCTGGCCGAGGCCCTCACACGCTATGGCAACGTCGCCGACATTGACGACGGTCACGCACTCGGCAAGCAGCAGTTCGACTTCAAGATGCTCCCCGAAGGCCGCAGTCTCGGCCTGACCGCCAACGAAGTTGCCAGGCAACTGCGAGGCTCGTTCTACGGTGCCCAGGCCGTACGTCAGCAGCGCGGCCGCAACGAAGTCAAGATCATGGTGCGTCTGCCCAAGGCCCAGCGCGTCAGCGAATATGACGTGGAGTCATTCATCGTGCGCACCTCCGACGGGCTCGACGTCTCGCTCGGTCAGGTAACCGAAGTGGAGCGCGGCCGCGCCTACACCGTCATCAACCGCCGCGACGGCCGCCGCACCGTCAGCGTAACCGCCGACGTCGTCCCGCAGGACGACACCGAGCGTGTCGTCGACAGCCTCAAGAAGACGGTCCTGCCGCAACTTGCCCTGGATTTTCCCGGCCTGAGCCACAGCTTCGAGGGTCGCCAGGAAGACATGCGCGAGAGCATGGAGAGCATGCGCAGGGGCTTCATCCTGGCGTTGCTGCTGATATACGTGTTGCTGGGTATCCCCTTCCGCAGCTACTTCCAGCCGATGATTGTCATGACGAGCATCCCGTTCGGCATCGTGGGAGCCGTGCTCGGCCACCTGCTGATGGGCTACAGCCTGAGCGTGATCAGCCTGATGGGCATGATCGCGCTGTCGGGCGTGGTCGTGAATGACGCGCTCGTGCTCGTTGAATACGCCAACCGCCAGCGCGCCGGTGGGGCCTCGGCGCACGACGCCATTCTCGCCGCGGGGGTCCGGCGTTTCCGCCCCGTGTTACTGACGACGGTCACCACCTTCGGCGGCCTAGCCCCCATGATCTTCGAGACTTCGCGCCAAGCACGCTTCATGATTCCGATGGCGCTCTCGCTGGGCTACGGCATCCTCTTTGCCACCGTCATCACGCTCCTACTGGTCCCGTGCCTATATATTGTGCTGGAGGATATCAAAGCGCTGCTCGGCAGCCGCGCGGCGACGGAGGTCGCCCACACCACGGGCACGCTAGCGCCGATGCCTGCTCCATCCGTTGGACCGTAACGTAACCAGCGGCAACGGCATGCGCTTTTGACGCACGTCGCGGCTTGCATCACTCAAGATCGCCGGTACGCTGCATCGACTATGGCTGCCGGGTGGCTGACTCCGCGAGTGCTTCTGCGCAACGCCGCGTTGCTGGCGGGGCTGGCGGCATTGTTTTTGGCCGGCGGACTGCTCTCCAACGAATTCCTGACCGTCGAAAACCAGCGCGACGTGCTTGAGACCGTCTCCATCAACGGCATCCTCGCCGTCGGCATGACACTTGTGATTCTCACCGCCGGCATCGACCTCTCCGTCGGCAGTATCCTCTCGATCTGCACCGTCGTCTGTGCCATGCTGATCATGCCGCCGGACTTCGCGGACGACGGCGTCAAGCTCGGCGGCAGCGGCTGGCTGACCCGACTCGCCGAGTGGCTGCAACTCACGCGTGCCCACATACTGTTGCTGCCGGCGGTCGCATTGGCCGGTGGGTACATCGGCTGGAGTAGCGGAGCCGCCATCGCACGACGTTCGGGAGCACACTGGGTTCCGTGGCTCGGCATGGCTGCGCTGATGACGGCGTGCCTCGTCGGCGCCATCATCGGCATGCGACACGGCTTCTCGACACTCGGCGTGCTGATCGTCGTCCCGCCCGTCGGCGGGTTGCTCGGCCTGGCCAGCGGAGTCATCATCGCCAAGACCAGGTTGCAGCCGTTCATCGTCACGCTTGCAATGATGATTTTCGCCGTCGGACTCGCCAAGTACATTGCCGGCGAGGGCGGCCGCGTCCGCACCGTCTACACGCAATACGTCAACGAAAACACCGGCGCGGTCGAAGTCCCCGGCGCGCCGCCCTCGTTCGAACATCTCGGCACGCTCAAGCTCGTCACCGTCGCACAGCGCCAGCAACGCGACGGCACCACGCACGACATCAAGCTCATACCCGTACCCGGTCTGTTCCTGATCGGCTGCTGGGCGCTGGCGGCGTTCGTGCTGCTCAAGCTACCGCTCGGCCGGCATATTTACGCCGTCGGCGGAAACGAGGAAGCGGCCCGGCTGTCTGGCATATCGACCGATCGCGTGAAGATCTTCGTCTATGCAGCCAGCGGATTGCTCGCCGGTCTGGCGGCCGTGCTGTACTGCGCCAAACTGCAACAGGGCAAGGCCGATGCCGGGCAGATGAAGGAACTCGACGCGATCGCCGCCGTCGTGATCGGCGGCACGAGCCTGATGGGCGGTCGCGGCAGCATCTTCGGCACGCTGGTCGGCGTTATGATCTTTGGATATCTGTCGAACATCTTGAACCTGCGCTCGGTTTCGAGTGAGATTCAGGAGATTCTGAAGGGCGTCATCATCGTCGGAGCCGCCGCCGTACAGACCGGCTGGGCCGCCGACCTCGTCAACAAGCTGCGCCGCCGACGGATACAGCCCGCTGACATACCAACCCAATCCAGACAGGACAGGAGTCGCTCATGAGTCGGGTGCCTGAGAATTGGACGCGGCGACACGTGATGATCGCGGGTCTGGCGCTGCTGATGCTGCCGTTGCTGAACGCCGCCAACGCCAACGACAAGCAGCACTACGAAATCGGCTTCTCGCAATGCACGGTGAAAGAACCGTGGCGCGTCGAGTTCAACCGCCGACTCGTCGAGCACGCCAAGGAGTACCCCAACGTCACACTGCACGTCCTCGATGCCAACGACAAGACCGAGGAACAGGTCGCCCAGGTACGCACCTTCATCCGCCGCGGCGTCGACGCTATCCTCATCAGCCCGAAAGAGTCGGCCGGACTTACGGGCGTGGTAAAGGAAGCGGTCGAAGCCGGCATCCCGGTCGTCGTGCTCGATCGCGACGTGAACTTTGACGGCTATGCGAGTTTCATCGGCGGCGACAATCTCGTCATCGGCAAGGCCGCGGGGCAATACGTCGTCGAACTCCTCGGCGGCGAAGGTAAGGCCAAGGGTGTCGTCTACGAAATCGCTGGCGGACTCGCCTCAACCCCCGCCCAGGAACGCCGCGACGGTTTTCACCAGGTCGTCGAAAAGGAACCCGGCATCCAGATCATCGGCAGCCTGGACTGCGACTGGAAGAAGGACAAAGCGTACCAGGTTTTCCAGGACGCCATGAAGGCCAACGACCACATCGACGTCGTCTACGCCCACAACGACCCGATGGCCCATGGCGCCTATCAAGCCGCCAAGGCCGCCGGTCGCCAGGGTGAAATCAAGTTCGTCGGCATCGACTCGCTGCCCGACGAGGGCATCCGCTGGGTCAAGACCGGCGAACTTACCGCGACCGTGGCATATCCAACCCCCGGCGAAAAGGGTCTGGACGTAGCGCTCGACATCCTCGCCGGCAGGGAAGTGCCCAAACGCATCACGCTGCCGACACGCATCTACACCAAAGAAAACGTCGCCACCGGCGGCAAAGAGGTGCAGATGGACGAACCCAAGCAGGAAACCGACCAGCCCGCAAACAAGGACTCGGCAACGGACGCCGACAATGAGTAGCGCCCGCCCCCACTGTAGTAGGGTGCCCCACGGTTTTAACTGTGGGGGACTGATCGGAATGAGAGCTGCAAAGGAACTGAAGCCCTCAGTCCCCCACCCTTAAAAGGGTGGGGCACCCGGGCCACCCTTAAAGGGGTGCGGCACCTAAGTATAGCCGCCGCCCCCCCGTGGCGGCCGTTGGAGTGGCAACCCGTCGCCACGCCAGCGCCAATGCGTCGGGCGCCCCAGGGTTTAACCGTGGGCGACTGACGAAATCGCGAACCCGTCCGGCGCCAGGCTCAGTCCCCCACCCTTGAAAGGGTGGGGCACCCCGGCCTGTGGCATACGGGTGCCATGGGCAGGTCGTAAACCTGCCCGTGACGTACTGTCATGGCACGGACAGCCCCACGTGCCGGGCGCGGCCCTGGATTTGAACATCACGGGCAAACCCACCTGCGGTGGGCCTGCCCATGGCCCCCGGAGGAAGCCGCACGTTAGCAAACATGGCCGACCACAAGCGCATCTTCATCTCAGTCGCCGAGGATTCGGCCGACCTCCACGCCGCCCGCCTGGTGCGCACGGCGCGCGAGTTGGGCCATGCGTGGGAATTCCTCGGCCTGACAGGCCCACGTCTACGAGCCGCCGGCGTAGAGAGCGTCGCCGATCTGACCGCCAGCGCTGCGATGCTCGCCAACACCGTCAGCCAGATCGGCCGCGCTCGCCAGGCACTCGCCGCCTGCGAGGAAAGCTGGCGACAACGCCGGCCGGACCTCGTCATCGTGATGGACTCATCCGCCCTGCACCTGAGCACGGCCAGGCTCGCCAAGCGACAGGGCCTCAAGGTCCTCTACTACATCGCCCCGCAAACCTGGGCCTCGCGCCCCTGGCGACTACGCACGATCCGCAAATACGTAGACCGCGTCGCGTGCATTCTACCCTTTGAGGAAAAGCACTTCCACGACGCCGGCATAAACGCCGAGTTCGTCGGTCACCCGCTATTCGAATCGCTAGCGGACGAACGCCCCGACGAACGCCGTATCGCCCACTGGCGCCGCGACCACCGCCCGGTCATCGCCCTGCTGCCCGGCTCGCGCAAGCACGTCATCGACACCATGCTGCCGCTGCAACTCGACGTCATCAGGCGAATGCGTAGAGACGGCCACGCCCTGCGGCCGCTGGTCTCATGCGTGTCGCCCGAGCGCAAGGGGCTCGTCCAGCGAATCATCGGCGAGCGGCATGACGATGCCGAGGTCGTCGTCGCTGACAATGCCAGCCTGCTCACAGCGGCGGACCTGGTGCTGGTGGCGTCGGGGACGGCGACGCTGCACGTGGCCCACTATCGTAAGCCGATGGTCGTCATGTACGACGCCGGCCGGGTTCTGTATTGGCCACACCGGCTGTTCGGACGCCTGATCATCAACCTGCCACATCTGTCGCTGGTCAACATCCTGGCCCAGGCCCGCGTCGTGCCCGAGTTCATGCCCTTCGTCCGCGAAACAGCCCCCATCGCCACCGTCGCCGGCCAACTATTGACCGACGAGCCGTGGCGGGCCCTGATGATCCGGCAAATGGACGACATCGTCCGCCCCCTGTCCAACTCCACCGCCAGCCGTCGCGTCTGTGAACTCGTCGTGGAAATGCTGGTCGGCAGGATCACATGTGCCACGGCTCTGTGAGCCGTGCGACAGCCATGCTACACTACGCCGCTTGGATTATTCGTCAGTGTGACCAAAGGAGATCAGACGTGTCTCTGCCGTACAACCAGCGCACGTGCTATTGCGGCGAAGTGTCCGCCGAGCATGTTGGTAAATCCGCAATCCTCGTCGGCTGGGTCGCCAACCGGCGCGACCTGGGCGGCATGGTCTTCATTGATCTCCGAGACCGCGAGGGCACTGTCCAGGTCAAGATCGATTCCGACACCGACCCCCAGGCTCACCAGATCGCCCACCGCCTGCGCAACGAATTCTGCATCGCCTTGCGCGGCGACGTGGTGGCCCGACCAGAGAAGATGGTCAACACCGACATGCGCACCGGCGCGGTCGAGATCATCGGCCGTGAGATCGAGGTTCTCAGCGAGTCCGAGACGCCCAAGTTCGCCGTCGATGACGAGATCGAGACCAACGAGGAGGTCCGCCTCAAATACCGCTTCCTCGATCTGCGCCGCCCCCGGCTTCAGAACGCCATCCGCACGCGCCACCGCCTGACCAAGGTGCTGCGCGACTATTTCGACGGCGAGGGCTTCGTCGAGATCGAAACGCCCTTCCTGACGCGCAGTACACCCGAGGGTGCCCGCGACTTTCTCGTCCCCTCGCGCGTGCAGCTTGGGCACTTCTACGCCCTGCCCCAGTCGCCACAGCTCTTCAAGCAGCTACTGATGATGAGCGGCTTCGACAAGTACATGCAGATCGTGCGGTGCTTCCGCGACGAGGACCTGCGCGCCGACCGCCAGCCCGAGTTCACCCAGCTCGACGTCGAGATGTCCTTCGTTCAGCCCGAAAACATCATCAACGTCATCGAAGGCTGCATGGTCGCCGTCATGCGTGAGATCCACGGCATCGAAGTGCCACGCCCGTTCCCGCGCATGAGCTACGCCCAGGCCATGGCCGACTACGGCATCGACCGGCCCGACACACGCTATGACCTGCGTCTGATCGACGTCACCGAAATCGCCCAGAAGACCGGCTTCAAGGTCTTCACCGAGGCTGTCGACGCAGGCGGTGTGGTCCGCGCCATTCGCCTGCCCGGCGGCGCCGAGATGCCGCGCAAGAAGCTCGACGCCCTCACCGAGGAACTCAAGGGCATCGGCGCCGGCGGCCTCCCCCTAGTCAAGGTCGCGGCCGACGGCGACAAGCTGATCTTCGAGACCGGCGTCGCCAAGTTCTTCTCGCCCGAGCTAACCGCCGAGACCGCCACCGCCATGAAGGCCGAGCCCGGCGACGTGCTGTTCTTCTCCGCCGACACCGAGACCAACGTCTGCAAGTACCTCTCGTGGTTGCGGCAGACGATCGCCCAGCGGCGCGGGCTGATCCCCGAGGGGCTTTGGAACTTCCTCTGGGTGCTCGACTTTCCTATGTTCGAGTACAGTACGGAAGACGGGCGTCATTACGCCATGCACCACCCGTTCACCGCCCCACTCGACGAAGACATTCCACTGCTTGACGACGACAACCCGGGCAAGTGCCGCGCCAAGGCCTACGACATCGTGCTCAACGGCACCGAGCTCGGCGGCGGCAGCATCCGTATCCACCGCGCCGACGTGCAGGAAAAGGTCTTCCAGTTGCTCGACATCGGTCCCGCGGAGCAGCGCCACAAGTTCGGTTTCCTGCTCGATGCCCTGAAATACGGCCCGCCGCCCCACGGCGGGATCGCCCTGGGTCTCGACCGCATGGTCATGCTACTGGCTGGTCTGGAGAGTCTGCGCGACACGATCGCATTCCCGAAGACGCACCGCGCCGTGTGCATGCTGACCGAGGCGCCTGGCACAGTCGCCACGGAGCAGCTTGATGAACTTGGCATCCGACTGGTGAATCCCCCCGATGCCTGATTGGACACAACGCACGGTTCGACCGGATCTCAGCAATCCGCGCCACGCAGGGCCCCGGGCTTCAGCCCGGACGGTTGGCCGCGGCTGGCCCCCGGCAATCCTAGGCGTCTGTTCAGCCATCGTGGTTTCTCTGTCGATTATCAGAACATGGAC
>JAFGRR010000054.1 GCA_016935035.1 Phycisphaerae bacterium
CCGGCATCTGGCGCCTGTTGTCGGACCACTGGCCGGCCTGACGAGACTATCGCGGAATGGAGTTTGGCGCCACGGTGCCGATTTCGCAGGCCTGGCCATTGCTGCGCGGACCGTCCGGTCCGATAGAATAGTGGTGCCGCCGACGTGCCGGTCGTCCATGTGGACCGGGCAGCATCCGAGCCTTGTGCCGTCGGTCGCCCAAGAGCGGTGCTGCCGCGGATGCGAAAGTGCTGTGCAATTGCTCCGGTTGCCCGCTGCTTGGTAATGGACGTTGACTGATGGCCGGAACGCTGGAACTCGGAACTCTACCACAACCCGACGACACAACATGTGGCCCCACTTGCTTGCACGCCGTGTACAGCCACTTCGGCGATCCGCTTGATCTCCAAACGGTCATCGGCGAAGTAAGCATGTTGGAGAACGGTGGCACGCTGGCGGTAATGCTAGCTAATCACGCGCTGCGGCGTGGCTATCGCGCCACGATCTACACCTACAACTTGCAGTTCTTCGACCCCACCTGGTTCACACGGCCGGGCGTCGATCTGTACGCCAAACTCATCGCCCAGGCGGCGGCCAAGGTTGATCAGAAGCTACGCATTGCGACGGGGGCATACCTGGACTTTCTGAGGCAGGGCGGCGTAGTTCGGTTCGAGGATCTGACCACCCGTCTAATTCGCAAGTACCTGGTCGCCGGGGTTCCCGTACTGACGGGCCTTAGCTACACGTACCTGTACAACGCCTCGCGTGAGTTCGGTCCCGCTGACGACGAGGATGACATCCGTGGCACGCCGGCCGGGCACTTCGTGGTGTTGTGCGGATATGATAAGGATGGGCGGACAGTGCGTATCGCCGACCCGCTGCATCACAATCCGCTCGGGCTGGGCGCGGTATACTCGATCCCGATCGAGCGCGTGCTGTGCGCAATACTGCTTGGCGTCCTGACGTATGACGCCAACCTGCTCGTGATCGAGCCGCAGGCGAAGCAGAAGAAGGTGCAACGTGCAACCGCTCATAGTAGTTGACAATCCGCAGACCTGGCCGCTGGTGATCCCCGACGTCGAGACCATCGCTGCCCGCGCGTATTTGACTGATCCCCGGTATGCCTCGCGGCGCGGCGTGCGGGTCTTCAATCTCTGCCGCTCATACCGCTACCAGGCGGTGGGGTATTATGTCTCGCTGCTGGCAGCGGCTCGTGGCCACAAGCCCCTGCCGAGCGTCACCACGATTCAGGATATGAAATCGCTGGCAATCAAGCGGTTGGTGTCCGAAGAACTCGACGATTCCATTCAGCACTGCCTGAAGCCCGTCCAGCCGTCCACCTTCACGCTGAGCATCTACTTCGGCAAGAACCTGGCGAAGCGCTACGATGCGCTCAGCAGCGAGCTATTCCGGCTGTTTCGCGCGCCGTTCCTGCGTGCCGACTTCGAGCGCAAGCGCGAAGTCTGGCAAGCAAAGAACGTCCGGGCGATCGCCGCCAACGACATACCCGACACGCATCACGAGTTCGTAATCGCCGCCGCCAACGCTTTCTTCGGCCAGAAGCGTGAGCGGAGCTACTCGCGGCGCGACAGCATCTATGACCTGGCTATCCTGTACAACCCCGACGAACGCCTGCGTCCCTCGAACCCGGGGGCGATCGAGCGATTCGCGGAGGCCGCCAAGCGACTGCAACTCAGCGTCGAGCTCATCCAGAAGGACGACTACGCGCGTTTGTCCGAGTTCGACGCGCTGTTCATCCGCGAGACGACGGCGGTGAACCACCATACTTACCGCTTCGCGCGCCGGGCCGCCGCCGAGGGCTTGATCGTGATCGACGATCCGGAGTCCATTCTCAAGTGCACGAACAAGGTTTTCCTGGCCGAACTGCTGGACCGGCACATGGTTCCGCAGCCGAAAACCATGGTTGTTCACCGGGATAACCGTGAGGAGGTCGTCGCGCGGCTGGGTCTGCCCTGTGTCCTCAAGAAACCCGACAGCGCTTTTTCACAGGGCGTGCGCAAGTTCGATGACGCCGCCTCGCTGCAAGCGGCGCTCGACACGCTCTTCGAGACGTCCGAGCTCGTCATCGCGCAGGAGTTTTTACCGACCGAGTTCGACTGGCGCATCGGGGTGCTCGACCACAAGCCGCTTTACGCCTGCCGCTATCACATGGCGCGCGCCCACTGGCAGATCGCCCTGACCGACGCCAACGGTAACACCAAGGACGGCAAGGTGGACGCCATCCCTATTGCCGAGGTTCCGCCGCCGGTATTGAAGACGGCTTTACGGGCGGCGCGGCTGATCGGCTCTGGTCTCTACGGGGTGGATCTCAAACAGGTCGGCCGGCGTGTCTACGTCATCGAGATCAACGACAACCCGAACATCGACCATGGCTTCGAGGACCGCATCATGCGGCGCGAACTCTATGACTCGGTGATGCAGGTGTTTCTTCACCGGATCATCCAGTCGAAAACCGTCAACGGAAACCACCACCAATGAGCTTGCCGTATGGCCTGTTCAAGCGTTTTGGCGTCGAACTCGAATACATGATCGTCGCGCGGGATGATCTGCGCGTCCTGCCGGTTTGCGACCGTTTGCTGCGTGAGATCTGCGGCGCGCCAGAGTCCGAAGTCGAGATGGGCGAGTTGAGCTGGTCGAACGAGCTCGTTCTGCACGTGATCGAGTTCAAGACCAA
>JAFGRR010000055.1 GCA_016935035.1 Phycisphaerae bacterium
CCCCAAGAGTCCCATTTCCACCCCCCAAAACCACGAGACTCTTGAGACTCTTCCCCCGACACTTTTGCACGCCCCCGGTTGGCGAGCACCCGCCAGCCCGATTAACATCGCCCGCGTGTACAAGCTCTTCCTGACAATCCGCTATCTCCGCAAACGCCGCATCGCCTATTTCGCGATCGCCGCCGTCACCTTGTGCGTGGCGATGGTCCTCATCGTGATGTCGGTCATGCAGGGGTTTCTGGATAACGTGAAGAACCGGGCACGCGGGCTGCTCGGCGACGTGATCGTCGACAACCGCGATTTCTCCGGTTTCCCGCTGTACGAGGAATTCATCAACGACGTCAGCCAGTGGCCCGAAGTCGTGCGGGCGACGCCGGTGATTTACTCGTACGGTCTGATCCGCTTCCCGCGCACATCGCAGAGCGGCACGGTCCAGGTCGTGGGCATTCGGCTAAGCGAGATTTACGAGGTCAACAGTTTCAAGGACGGGCTCTATTACGAAACGCACTATCCCGGCACGACGACTTTCGCCGAACGCGGCCAGCCCGTGCTGGGCATCGAACTGGCCCCCGGAGAGGCAGGTAGCGGCGATCGTTTCCGCGTGTATCCGACGCTGCCGGAGCCGTTTGCCTCCGCGCTCGAGAAGTCACGTGCCGCCGGCATCGTCGATGAAGACAAGACCAAGTCCGACATCAACGACGCCCTCAAGGAAGTCGAAAAGCCGCTGATCCCCGGCCTGCTCGCGGTCGCGCCGCTGGAGACCGAGAATGAACCGCAACCGGCATTCATAGGCGATCCGTGGCCGGGGTTGATCATCGGGCGCGATATCGTCGCCCGCCGGCTGAGTGACGGTACCTATGAGCGCTACTATGACAACGGCGAACGCGTGCAGGTGACACTGCTCCAGGTTTCGCCCAGCGGGTCCATCGATACACCCATCAAGCAACCGTTCCGCTACGTTGACGACTCGCGCACCGGCATCTACGAGATCGATTCGCAGCACGTGTACTGCGATTTCGACCTGCTCCAGAAGCTGCTGATGATGGAGGAAACGGAACTGGTCGACGGCGGTATCGCCCATGCGCGCTGCTCGCAGATTCAGATGAAGATCATGGACAGCCTGGACTACACCGCCCGCCAGGATCTCACCAGACGGCTACAGGCCCATTACATGAGCTTCCTCGACGATAGCCGCTTCAAGCTCGACCTGCTCGAACGGCGGCTTATTCAGCGCGTCAAGGCGATGACCTGGGAGGAATCACAGGCCAACATCATTGCACCGGTCGAGAAGGAGCGTGTGCTGGTGACGATCCTGTTCGGCGTCATTTCGATGGTGGCGGTCGTGCTCGTGCTGTGCATTCTCTACATGATCGTGCTGCAAAAGACGCGGGACATCGGCATCGTGAAAGCCATCGGGGGGTCGTCGGCCGGCGTGGCGATGATCTTCATCAGCTATGGGGCGGCGGTCGGACTGGTCGGCGCCACGCTGGGCACGGTCGGCGGCTATTTCTTCGTCACCCACATCAACGAGTTCCAGGAGTTCATCACTAAGCTCAACCCGGCGTGGCAGGTCTGGGACCGCGCGGTGTACTCATTCGACGAAATCCCGCATCAGGTCAACGCGTACGACATGATCACGGTCTATGTCTCGGCCGTCATCGCCTCGGCGCTTGGCTCGCTGCTGGCCGCCTGGCGGGCCGGCTCGATGCACCCGGTGGAGGCACTGCGCTATGAGTGATCCACTGCTGGTCGCCGACAACATCCACAAGACCTACCGCATGGGGCGGACCGACCTTCAGGTGCTGCGCGGCTGTAGCCTGAAAGTGCAGCCGGGCGAGTTCGTCGCCATCATGGGCAAATCCGGCAGCGGCAAAAGCACTTTGTTGCACATCCTCGGCGCGCTCGATGCCCCCGAGACCGGTGAGGTCTACTACCAGGGCCAGCGCGTCTGCCACCCGGAGACACGGATAGCCCGCATCGGACACGCCGCCGACCGCGTGGTGCGCGCGTTGCAGTGGATTGTCGTGGTGCTGCTGATCCTGCTGTACCTGATCGGGCTGCCGCTCTTCATCGCGGCGCTGATCTTCTTTCCGCCGGTCCGCGAGCACGTCGTGCCCGTTGGGATGGTGCTGATTGGCGGGCTGGGCTTGTTGCCGGTGCAACTCGCGCTGCTGCTGTCGCGTCTGATCCTGACGGATTGCACAGAGCATCGGCGCATCCGGCTCAGGCGAAACACGTTCGGCTTCGTCTTCCAGTTCTATCACCTGCTGCCCGAGCTGAACGTGCTCGAAAACACCGTGATTCCGCGGATGATCAGGACCTGGCCATGGCTCTGGTTCCGCGACCGCCGGTCGGCGCGTGCTGATGCCCGGCAGACGCTGGAAACAGTGGGCCTGACGGAGCGGCTCAAACACCGCCCAAGCGAGCTATCCGGCGGCGAACGGCAGCGGGTAGCGATCGCGCGCGCGCTGATTCACAAACCCGCGATCCTGTTCGCCGACGAACCGACCGGCAACCTGGATGCGGCCGCCGGCCGCAGCGTCATGGACGTGCTCTGCAAGCTGCACCGCGAAGGCCAGACGATCGTGATAGTGACGCATGACCCGTCAATCGCCGAATTCGCCGACCGAGTGCTACACCTTGAGCGTGGACAGTTGCAGGCGTAGCGGCCTATCGCATCCGAGCCCGAGCGGCAGCGAGCGGGCATGTTCACTAGAGCTACGGCACGAAGATGGGAACGACGGAAACTGGTCTCTGGCTTTGTCCTGAACCCTGAACCCCGACCACTGAACCCCAAATTGCCCCTCGCTTCCGCTTCGTGCTCTGATAGGACGAAGACGGCCGACAAGACGTCGGCCGCTACAGGGCGTCGCCGGGGATTACGCTTTCGTGACGCGGGCAACTTCCTCGATCGTGGTCAGGCCCTGGCGGGCGAGGATCCAGCCGTCGTCGCGCAGCAGACGCATGCCGTGATCAACTGCCACCGGGAGCATCTGCGTAGCGGATTGACGCGCCACGATCATCTCACGCACCTCGTTGTCCATCAGCAGCAACTCGAAGAGCGCTCGCCGACCCGAGAAACCCGTCTCACGGCAATCGCGGCAGCCGGTGCCGCGCTTAAGCACATCGCCCTTGGTGTACTCGAAGTCGGGCGGCAGAGCCTCCGGGTTGTCCGGCACGTACTCCTTGGTGCAGTACTTGCAGTTCGTACGCACGAGCCGCTGGGCGACGACGGCTTCGAGCGAACTCGATACCAGGAAAGGCTCGACGCCCATGTCGAGCAGACGCGTGGTCGCTGACACCGAGTCGTTGGTGTGCAGCGTGCTGAAAACCAGGTGACCGGTCAGCGACGCGTTGATAGCGACCTGGGCGGTCTCGAGGTCACGAATTTCACCGACCAGAATGACGTCCGGGTCGTGCCGCAGGAAGCTGCGCAGACCCTGGGCAAACGTCAGACCGATGCGCGAGTTCACCTGTACTTGGTTGATACCTTCGAAGTGATACTCGACCGGGTCTTCAACCGTCAGGATCTTCAGTGTCTCGTTCACGATCGTGTTCAGGGCGGCGTACAGCGTGGTCGTCTTACCTGAACCCGTCGGACCGGTGACCAGGATAATGCCGTGCGGTCGGCGGATCGCCTCGTCAAACCGCTTGTACGTGTCCGGCTGCATGCCGAGCTCTTCGAGCGTCAGCTTGATCGCCGTCTTGTCTAGGATACGCAGAACGGCCCCTTCGCCGAACGTCATCGGAATGATGCTGACACGCAGGTCGATCTCGCGGCCCTGGGCCTTGATCTTGAAGCCGCCGTCCTGCGGCAGACGCTTTTCGGCGATGTTCAGGCCGGAGAGGATCTTGATGCGGCTGATAACCGCGTTCTGAAAGCGGCGGATCTCGGGCGGGACGTTCGCGTTGTGCAGCATGCCGTCGGTGCGGTAACGCACGCGAAAATCGTACTCAAACGGCTCAAAGTGAATGTCGCTGGAACGCTCGTTGAGCGCCTCCATCAGGATCTCGTTCACGAGCTTGATGACCGAGGCTTCCTGGGCCATCTGGACATCGAGGTCGGTCGAGTCCACCGGCGCTTCGTCGATGACCTCGACGCCGTTGGTCTCCTGGACCATCTCGTGAATGACGTCGCCGCCGACGCCGTAGAAGGCTTTGATGAGCAGGTTAATCTGCCCGCGTGTGGCCAGCACCGGCTCTACGGGCAGGTCGATGACGGTCTGCACGTCGTCGAGGGCGTACATGTTGTACGGATCGGAGGTAGCGACGCGGATGCCACGGCCGTTGCGATCGACCGGCATCAGGCCGTACTTGTGGACCAGTCGGCTGGGCACGAGCCCGAGCAGTTCGCGGTCGATGTCGCCCTCGGACAGGTCTACGAGCGGGATGGCGAGCTGCTCGCTGAGGACCTTCAGCACGTCGCGCTCGCTGACCAGATTCTTGCGAACCAGGACCTGGTCGATCCGCTCGGTTGGCGATCGGCGTTCGGCCAGCGCGTGTTCGATCTGCTCGGCGGTGATCAGCCCGTTCGCTATAAGTGTTTCAGCAATAGGCATTTAGCTAGCATCCTCACGGCCCGCGCGGGCACAAGCCTCCGCGCCGGGCGCGGACAGACCGTCCCCGTCGGGGTTATACACGTCGCCCCGCCGGCGATTGCAAGAATAATCCTCGGATACGCCGCGGACAACTCCCCCCCCATGCGCCTCGCGCCAGCCCCTCGGCCGCGCCGCCCTACTCCCTGAACGGCCATTCCGGCAACGGCCATTCGGCCACAGGCTTGGGTATATCGTCGCGGTACTCAAGAGCACCGGGGTCGTACG
>JAFGRR010000485.1 GCA_016935035.1 Phycisphaerae bacterium
CGCATGGTCCGCGATCTGGACATGCCGATCGAGATCGTCGGCTGCCCGATTGTGCGTGAGCCGGACGGTCTGGCGGTCAGCAGCCGCAACAGGTATCTCTCGCCGGCGCAGCGCGAGCAGGCGTGCTGTTTGTCGGCGTCGCTGCGCGCGGCCCGCGAGCGCATCCTCGCCGGCGAATCCGACCCGACCGCGATCGCGAACATGATGCGCGGCATGATCGAAGCCGCGGGACCGGCCGTCATTGACTACGTAAGCATCGTGCATCCTGACTCACTTGAGCCGCTTGAGAGCATTGAGTGCCGGGCGGCGATTGTCATGGCGGTGCGAATCGGCAACACGCGTCTGATTGACAATCTGCTGGTCGACCGCGAGGGACAGCCGGCTTAGGATGCGCGAGGCGCGGCGGACGTGCGCGCCAGGAGGTGATGCTCAACCATGCATCCAGTGCTATTCACTATTCCCGGAATCAACTTCTCGATCCCGTCCTATGGCTTCATGATGATGCTGGGCTTTCTGACGGCCATCCTCTGGGCCGCGCGGCGTGCGCAACGCTCGGGCGGCAACCCGGACATCATCCTGAACTGCGGCTTCATCGCGCTGATCTGTGGCGTGGTCGGGGCCCGCGCGATGTTCGTGATTCACTATTGGGACCGTTTCGCCGCGCGCGGCTCGACCGCCGAGATCATCATGTCGGTGATCAACGTGACGCAGGGAGGCATCGAGTTCTACGGTGGGTTTGTGCTGTCAGTCGTCGGCGTGGTGGTCTACCTGGCGCTGTGGCACCATTCGCTGCGGTGGTATTTGGATATAGTGGCCCCGTCCGCGATGGTGGGGCTGGCATTTGGACGCGTGGGTTGCTTCCTGAACGGATGTTGCTGGGGCGGTGTGTGCACGATGCCTTGGGCGGTTACGTTCCCCTGTTCCAGTCCGCCGGCGATGGTGCAGTGGTCCACCCTGGAGCCGGGCGCGGCCATTCCCGCCGAGCTGATCTACACCACCAAGTCGGGGCTTTCAATGCCGATCACGCGCGAGAGCCTGCGACCGACCGCAGCGCAGATCGCGCAGGCGGAGGAGCGTGACACGGCCGCGGCCGCCGCTATCACCAAGCTAGCGGGGCAGATAGCCGGAACGAGCGATGCCGCGCAGCGTCAGGCGCTGACGAAGCAACTGGAGCGTGCCAAGGCGGAGCAACTGCGTGCCAAGACTCAGTTCGCGGATGTGCGGTCCGTGATGCGCAAGTTCGGACTGTCGTACGACGAGATCCGGGCCATCGCGCAAGGCCATCGTTCGGCCCCGGTGCACCCGACGCAACTGTATTCGGTCATCACGGCCGCTCTGCTGGCGCTGCTGCTGGACCGGATTTACTGGCGACGCTCGCGCGACGGTCAGGTGATCTGCGTGCTGCTGCTGGTCCAGCCGATCGCACGCTACCTGCTGGAAGTGATCCGTGCCGATAATCCGGTGGATACGCTGGGCTTCACGGTCTCGCAGGCGATCGCGCTGACCCTGACTCTGATCGGCCTGATTGGCCTGGTGGCGCTGCGTGCCCTGCCGCTGCGCTCGCCGCGTGCCAAGCTCTGGGAACCGCCGCCCGAGGAACCCAAGAAGGCTAAGGGCAAAGCGAAGGCGACTGCATAATTCACAATTCTTCCCCCCAAGCCGCGCAAAGAGCGCATTTTGGGGCGGCTTGGCGGGCGGCCGAGCAAGCAGAGCCCGAAGCGGTAGCGAGGGGCATATTGTCGTTAGCCTTTGGTTGTTGTCAGTTGTCAGTTCTCATCTGTCAGCTATCAGGACAAGCGTGCCCCTCCGACCCGGGCTGGGCCAATAATGGCTCGGTTGATTCGCTGCATCCTGCACAACCCGCGCATTACTGGGCGGACCCGGATTCACGCGATCTCCGTCGCTCCCTTCGTCCCTATGTCCCTCCGTCCCTACTTCAATATGCCCGCTCGCTTCCGCTCAGGCTCTGTTCTGAATATGCCGCTCGTTCACGCGCCCGGCTCCGTCTCGGGGTCGGCCGCCGGCGTCGTTGAGATTCAAGGCATTCTCCGCTACACTCCGCCGAAGCGCAATAGCCAGGGAGACGCGGCATGGCGGACCAACCCGAGAAGAAGATCATCGTTGACGACGACTGGAAGGCCGAGGCTCGCAGGGAGAAGGAGCGGCTGGCCGAGGAGGAAGCCCAGCGGGCCGAGGAGCCGCTACCGGCGCCGAGTTTCCCCGAACTCGTGAACATGATCGTGATGCAGGCCTTCGCCGGCATGGGCATGCTGGCTGGCGCCGGCGGCGAACGCATGCCGCCGAACCTCGAAATCGCCAAGCACTTCGTCGATATGCTGCAAGTGCTGGACGACAAGACCAAGAACAACCTCACCACTGACGAGAAGAAGCTGCTCGACCAGGCGCTGTACGAACTGCGTATGCGCTACGTCGAGTTGAGCACAGGGGGCGGGATGGGCGGTGCGATTCCGCCGACCTCTGCGGGGTCCTGATGTCGGTAACACCGCGGCTTGTGCCTGCGAGACTGGTGCCATGAGTTCTGAGCCCGAAGCGGTTGAGCGGTCCGCGCGGTTGCGTGGGACGATTACCGTTAATACGCAAGCCGACCATGAGGCCCGGAATCCGTATTTCCGCTGGCTCATGCACCTGGGACTACCGCTGATTGTCAGTATCGCCGTGCACCTTACGCTGCTTATCGCCACCATGTTCGTAACGTTTCAGGTGCTCAGTAGCCCAGCGATCGAGGTCGGTGACTACGAGGCCGGCATCCGTGATCTGGATGTCGCCGGCAACTTCTCGTTTGACGTCGAAGAAGCCCTCGATACGCCGCCCCAGGACCTTGAGTCGCTTGACGACCTGCGTCTGACCGATATCACGCCCACCGACCTCGCGATGGACACGCCGGCCGACATCGGCGAGACCGGTGGCGACTTCGGGCTTGGTTCCGGCGACGGTGGTGGAATCCTCGGGCTTGGCGGCGGGGCCGGCGAGGCCGGCAGCGGCGGCTTCGGCAGCGGGCTCGGAAGCCGCATGCGCATCGGGCAGGCCGGCGTCTGGAACCTCAACGTCGCCGCCAACCACATCGTCTACGTCGTCGACTTTTCCGGCTCGATCGTGACCGTTGTGGACGATCTCAAACGCGAACTCAAACTCTCCATCGGACGGCTCAAGAAGTCGCAGACCTTCAACGTCATCCTGTTCTACGGTAAGGGCCGCGCCCTGACCGACAGCTTCGAGAGCCAACTCGTTCCCGCGACCGAGGAAAACCGGCTGCGCTTCGTCGAGTGGATCGACGCGAAGGGTGCCGAGGGCGGCACCAACCCGTTGCCCGCCGTCCAGCGCGCTCTCTCGCAGGGTCCCGAGGCGGTCTTCTTCTTCTCCGATGGTTTGTTCGAGGATGACCTGGTGGAGCGCATCACCTCCGCCAACCGTAACGTCAACGCCCAGTTCGTCTGCCTGCTGTTTGACGACCAGGTGTTCGAGGACCCCAGCGGCCTGCCGCCCGGCGTCGACGAACAGGCCCAGCGTCTGAAGCGATTGGCTGAACGCAACCTTGGACGCAGCACCAAAGCCGCGTTCAAGATCGTGACATTGAAGGATCTGTACGGTGGTTGATGCACGGCCTGCTTGTTGAACCGAGCCGCGACCGTGAGGGAGCGGTTGCCGCAAAAAGCACCCGTTTACCGACGCAACCGCTCCCTCACGGTCGCGGCTCGGCTCGAACGTCGCGGTTCGAATCGAAGAACCGGCGGCAGTGGAGCTTTCGACGGTTACGACGTTGGATGTGTACGATGTCAGTGCCGCCCTGGGTTTTTGAGTGGGTTTTGAAAGTCTGGATCTGCAAGAGGCGAGGAATCGCATGAAATTCGTTGAGCGACTCGGTTGGATTGGGGTGTTCGCGTTGTGCGGCGCCGTGCCGGCGCTGGCCCAGGACGGCGGCGAAGCCAGCAAGTCAATCCTGGACATCATCTGGGCCGGCATCGAGTGGCCGACGTACTTCATCGTCGCCGGCTCGGTCGTCGCGCTGACGCTGATCGTGGAGCATTTTCTGACCGTGCAACGCGGCACGATTCTGCCGGTCGACCAGGTGAAGCAGGCCAAGCAACTGATCGAGAACCGCAGCTTTCGCGAGTGCCTCGACGGCCTGAAAAAGAGCCGCACGTTCTTCGCCCGCACCATGACCGCCGCCATGCTGCATGCCCGCCACGGCTTCGATGCCATGCACGAGGCGGCCGTCGAAAAGTCGGGCGAGCTTAGCGGCCGCATGTTCCGCAAGGTCGAGTACCTGAACATCATCGGCAACCTAGGCCCGCTGCTAGGCCTGCTCGGCACGGTGCTCGGCATGATCGAGGCCTTTGCCGCCATGGGCGAGGGCGGCGGATCGTCCGACGCGGGCGGCCTGGCCGGCGGTATCAGCAAGGCGCTCGTCAATACCATGCTCGGCCTGACGTTGGCGATCATCGGCCTCGGTTTCTTCGGCGTGTGCCGCAACCGCGTCGATTCGCTCACGACCGCCGCGACCGTCGAGGTGCTCGACCTGCTTGAGTACTTCCGCCCGTCGGCGAAGCGTGCGGCGTCGGCCGAAGCAAAGGCCAAGGTTCCGCCCGCTGACTAGAGACCCGTAGCGGCCACCCCCCGTGGCGGCCGTTGCATGTGAGGAATCGTCCGTACTCAACGTCGCCCGCAGGGGCCGACGCTACTGTGGATGGCGGATCTGGGATGCCGCCTGAGTTGGTTTGAGGGACCGCGGATGTTCAAAGCCCCAAAACCGGTCAGTATGACGCTCAACTTGGCGCCCATGGTGGATGTGATGATGTGCCTCATCATCTTCTTCCTCCTGGCGAGCCAGTTGGTTGATAGCGAGAATTTCGAAATGAAGCTGCCCTGGGCCGCCGCCGCCGAGACCGTCGCCCAGAGCGAACTTGGCCGCCGCGTCACGATCAACGTCGTGCGTGACAGC